>CAZGPF010000038.1:0-1752 GCA_964527275.1 uncultured Desulfosarcinaceae bacterium | reverse complement strand
TCGGTTCCTCGCATTTTATCAAGCAAAAATTCCAGGGCATCTACGGGATTGAGCGATGCCAGCAATTTTCTGATGATCCACACCCGGTTGAGAGTCTGGGCGTCGAGGAGCAGCTCCTCCTTGCGGGTGCCCGATTTCTTGATATCGATGGCGGGGAAGATACGCTTGTCGGCCAGGCGGCGATCAAGCTGGATTTCAAGGTTGCCCGTCCCTTTGAACTCTTCGAAAATCACCTCATCCATGCGGCTGCCCGTATCGATTAGAGCCGTGGCGATGATGGTCAGGCTGCCGCCCTCCTCGATATTGCGCGCCGCGCCGAAGAACCGCTTGGGTCGCTGCAGGGCATTGGAGTCGACGCCACCTGAAAGAATCTTACCCGACGGCGGCATTACGGAGTTGTAGGCCCGCGCCAGGCGGGTAATGCTATCGAGCAGGATGACCACATTTTTCTTGTGCTCCACGAGACGCTTGGCCTTTTCGATGACCATCTCGGCGACTTGAACATGACGCTCGGCCGGCTCGTCAAAAGTAGAGCTGATGACTTCACCGCGCACCGAACGCTCCATATCAGTCACCTCTTCGGGACGTTCATCAATCAGCAGCACGAAAAGCATGATTTCTTTATGGTTCTTTACGACGCTGTTGGCAATGTTTTGCAGCAGCATGGTCTTGCCAGAGCGCGGCGGCGAAACGATCAATCCCCGCTGGCCGAAACCTATGGGCGTCAGCAGGTCCATGATTCGTGAAGAGTAGTTTTCCGAATCGACTTCGAGGTTGGTTTTCTCTTCCGGGAAGAGGGGCGTCAAGTTGTCAAAAAGAGTTTTATCCTTTGCGGCTTCAGGGTGCTCATAATTGATCGCCTCAACCTTAAGCAGGGCAAAATAGCGTTCCGACTCCTTGGGCTGACGAATCTGGCCGGAGACTGTATCGCCGGTTCGCAGATTAAAGCGCCGGATCTGTGACGGGGAGACATAGATATCGTCGGGTCCGGGCAGGTAGTTATAGCTGGGTGCTCTTAAAAAACCAAAGCCGTCCGGCAGGATCTCCAGAGTGCCTTCACCATAGATGAGTCCATTTTTCTCAATTTGGTTCTGCAGCAGGGTAAAAATCAGCTCCTGCTTTCGCATGCCGGCATATCCCTCGATCTTCATCTCTTTGGCTAATTGCGTTAATTCATTGATTTTTTTAATCTTCAGTTCTGATACATTCATTCACGATTCTCCGTTGCCAATTTTGCGGTCATTAATTTTAAAACTGGGGCTAGCGGTTAGTTGTTTCAGCGGTAATATGGTCGGCTCATCTATTTGAATAGTCCTGGCTGAATAGTCCTGGCTGAATAGTCCTGGCTGAACAATCCTGGCTGAACAATCCAGACTGCACAATCCCGGCTGAACAATCCAGGCTGTGCAATATCCGGCAAAAGCACCTGATATGTGTCACACCATACCGGCCAATAGGATATATCTAAATATCGGGATAGTAGGCCCTTCCGGTCATTATGGAGCCAATAATATCAATGGCGGAAAATGAAGTTGTTTTTTATGGAAAAAATGGCTTTGAGATTCTCTCCGATAGGGCGGGTTCCATATCTGGAAAGTTGATTATATCATGGTTTTAGGCGTGTCAAGCCTTTTTAGGCCCTGAGCGCTGGGGTCAATTATTACATAAGTGTCAGGTCAGATAGGCGATCAACATAATAGGTAACTACTCAGAGCACTTCATCTTCGGCCCTTCAGGCCTTTCCATATAGCG
>CAZGPF010000037.1:0-8665 GCA_964527275.1 uncultured Desulfosarcinaceae bacterium | reverse complement strand
GGTTAGCGCGCGTCTGAATTTGGCCAGTTGGTCGGTGTAGATTTGGCGCTCTGCGGGGTTCATGGCCAGGGCTTGGTTTTCGGCCTCTATGGCCGCTTCGATTTGGCCGTTGGCAAACAGGCTTTGCGCCAGGGTGTCCCAGATATGGGGCGCCTTTCTGATTTTGATGGCCCTGTGGGCAAGGGCAATGGCGCGTTGGGGATCTTTCAAATGCGGGTCTTGAATGGTGGCCAGGAGCCAGGCCAGGTTGTTCAGGGCATCGGGGTTGTGCGGGCTGATCAGCAGGACGGCTTCGTAAGCCGACAAGGCTTTGGCAAACTGACGGTGTTCAAAATAGATATTGCCCAACATCCAATAGAGGTGGGCGTCGTCGGAGTTTTTCGTCGGCTTTTGATCGAGGGCCGCTTCGATGCCCGCGATATTCAGGTAGAGGTTTTCCTGGCTGAAGGCTATCTTGTTGAGTTGGTAAGAGGCCAGGGCCATAAGCGTTATGGCGCCCAGAAAGGCGATGATGCTTTTTTTGATTTTTTGATTGTGAAGCTTGATCCAGCGGGGCGCGGCTTGGCACTTGTGCAGATAATCGATCCTCTGTTGAATGCTGAAATGGTGCCAGTTGGGTTTGTCCGCCGGTTGTCCGCTGTTAGCGACAATTTTATCGAAGGTGGAGATTAAGGGCTGAGCCGTGGGATAGAGCCGAAAGACATATACATCTGCCTGGCGCTCGAAATTGCGCATGAAATAACCGAAGATATATCTAAAATAGATGGTGACGGCGATAATCAGGTTGAGCGCATATATCGTGGGCAGCAGATTAAACGGGTTCAGGTCAAACAGCCTGAAGAGATCCAGCAGGGGGCCGTCGAAAAAGAGCAACATGACTGTAAGCGGATAGGTCGTGTACGAGATCAGCATGAAGCCCAATAAAAACAACATGTAGCACAGAATGTGCTTGCCTTTGACATGCCCGATTTCATGGGCCATGACCTGATCGATCTCATCGGGTGATAGTAGTTGCAACAGGGCCTCGGTGACCATGATGTAGCGGAAACGGCTTACCAGCCCCATGACCCCGGCGGTGAGCATGCGTCCGCCGAAGATGGGCCAGCGGACGATGTCGGCATAGCCCACGCCGGCCCGCCGGCACAAGGATTCGATGCGCCGGCGATGCTCGCCCTCTTCCAATGGACGGCAGCGCCAGAAGAGTTTTACCACCACCGGAGCGAAGATGGCCGCGATGATCAGAAAGATCAGAAAGTAACTGGTCTGCCCCACGGCGGAGGCAAGAATGCGTTTAGGCGGATCGAAGGGCAATAAGCGCACAATATCGATGATGCCGAAAAGCAAGGTCCAGGGGATCAGGATGGGGACGCTGAAGGCGATGTTGGAATAGACATAGGTCCATGGGGAGAAATCGATCTGATATATGCGCCGGTGGGCATCATGGGAGAGCAGCCAGACCAGCGTCAGATAGCCGATGAAGAGAATCATCAGCGTTAGCGACTTGAGCGTGGGCAATAGCGAGAAGAGGGCTACAGGTTCCAGGAACGCCGGAAGGTGCAGCCACCAGATGTTGACGGCAAAGAAGATCAGCGCCAGGATGCAGTGGTGCGTGGAGAGTTTGCTGAAACTGTGATCCAGGTCCACGCGGCTCTCTGCTGCCACCCGGCGCGCCAGGCGCTGGAACCGCCAGCGGGTGTAGATGGTGAAAATCGCCAGGCTGAGCCCAAACAGCACAAGGGTCGCCACCAGACTGTAGGTCAGTTTTTGCGGCGCTTCGTAGAGCGCCAGGATCAGCAGGGCGATGATAAGATAGATGAAATTGGTAAACATGGGGGGCTAACCGCCGAACCTCTCTTTTTCACTGTATATGCAGCCGCAATAGTCCTGGCGGTAGATGCCCATCTGTCTCGATCTCTCCACGCCCTCCTTCCAGCCTTGGCGGAAATCGTGATATAGAAAGGTGATGCCCACCTCCTCGGCCACGGCTTCCCCAATGGAGCGGATGGTCTTGTGCTTTTGAAACTTGCTGTAGAGCAGGGTGGTGGAGAAGGCATCGAATTTTCCACGCCTGGCCAGCAGGGCCGTGGTTCGCAGGCGGTGATGGTAACATATGCGGCAGCGGTGCTTTTCGCGATGGACCACGCTTTGCAGAAAACCCTCCAGGTCATACTTCTCGGCGATGATCAGTTTCAGATCGATCCGCCGGGCGTACTTGACCAGGGCTTCTTGTCGTCTCAGGCACTCGCTATAGGGGTGGATGTTGGCGGTATGAAAATAGCCCATGACCTTGTGTCCGGCTTCGTCCAAAAGGCGTAAAGGAAAGATGGCGCAAGGCGCGCAGCAGATATGCAGCAGCAGCTTCATCCGCGTTCACCAAATATGGCCGTGCCGATGCGCACCAGGGTGGCCCCTTCCTGGATGGCGATCTCGAAGTCGCCGGTCATGCCCATGGAGAGGTGGGGCAGGGTGATGCCCAGGCTCTGTGCGGCACGCTCCCGCAAGCTCCGCAACTCGGCAAAGAAGGGCCTGGCACGGTCGGGGGCATCGAAAAATGGCGGCATGGTCATCAGGCCTTGCAGGCGAATATGGGTCAGCGCAACGCTCTCTGCGATCAAGTCCATGGCCGCCGCTGGCGCCACGCCCGATTTGGAGTTTTCGCCCCCCATATTGACCTGCACGAGGATATCCTGGATCTTACCGGCCTTTTGCGCCTGCTTATCGATTTGCCGGGCCAGTTTAACGGAATCCACGCCATGGATCAGATCGAAGATGCGCACTGCAATTTTAGCCTTGTTGCTCTGCAGGTGGCCGATGAAGTGCCATTGGACCTGTTTGTCGATCAGGGCATCGAACTTTACCCGCGCCTCCTGAATGTAGTTTTCACCGATGATGACGGCTCCGGCCGCAACGGCCTCGCGCACTGCGGCGATGGGTTGGGTCTTGGCAACCGTCACCAGGGCGATCTCATCAGGGGCACGACCTGCCCGCAGAGCGGCAGCGGCGATACGATGTCGGACGGATGCCAGGTTAGTTGCGATCTTTTTCATGATTGTGGCTGGTTCATATTTTAAGGTTCAGCAGAGCCGGTCGTCAGCGGCGAAATGCGCCAGCACTCCCTGCTGGATGAGAAAGTCCACCACTTCGCATACCGGCAATCCCACCACATTGGTATAAGAGCCGTTGATACATCTTACCAGGGAGGCGCCCAAACCCTGGATGGCATAGGCACCGGCCTTGTCAAACGGCTCCTGGGTGCGAACATACCACTTGATCTCATCTTTGGACAACGCTTTTAAGGTCACTTTGCTGCGTACCACTTCAGTGTGGCAAATGCCGCGATCCAGGCAACGGATGGTAAATCCTGTAAACACTTGGTGGGTCTCTCCGCTGAGCCGTTGCAGCATTTCGCGAGCCGAGGGCGGGTCTTTGGGTTTGCCCAATATGAGACCATCGATGAGAACGATGGTGTCCGCGCCGATGATCCATCGATCAGGGAAGCGGGCGGCGATGTCATCGGTTTTGGCCCGTGACAGGGTAGCGGCATAGGCTTCAGGGGCTGCCAGAGGAATCGAGCTCTCCTGGAAGGAGCTGGGAATAACCTCGAATTCGAGGCCGGCCTGTTCAAGCAGATACTTGCGTCGCGGTGATCGGGAAGCGAGAATCACCGCAGCTTGCTGGATGAAGGCAATCATGCGCGAATTTTATCAGAAGGTGCCTACTTTGGCAAGATAGCCAAGGCAGATCAAATACAAAAATTACAAATGGTTGGCGGTCATATTAGTATTGCCGCCATTAGAAATGCCAATCATAAAGCGAGTCAATTAAATAGTGCCTAGTGAGCCAGGATAAAAATTAGGGTAACTACTCAGCGTAATGGCAAAAAGCACAAAAAAGCACGAACTGCAACAATTCTATCTCGAACTGTAACTGCTCAGAGTGCTTTAGGTTCGGTCATTCAGGTCTTTTCATAATAGCATCGCTATATGGAAAGGCCTGAAGGGCCGAAGATGAAGTGCTCTGAGTAGTTACAAATTAGGGAGCACCAATTGACGGAGAGTATGGGGTTTGCTATTCATCATTCTGCTGTTAGGTTATGGTCCTATGCCTCTGGTTCCCAAACACCGGCTAAGGGAATCTGAAGCCATATGTTTACGCAGTGCCTGAACCCTTCCCAGGCGGGAGGGAGAGATGGGGAGACGATTCAATGCCAGAGCGATGCGGATGGAAATGCTTCATAGCGGTAGTTTTGACGGTCGTGGTCTTGTGGCCCTGGGGTCAGGCAGCGGCCCAAAATGGCAAGGTGGCCGTGGTCAACGGCAAGGAACTCAGCTATGCCTATTTTATGCGTCAAATGAAAATCGTGCAACATCGCGAACTTCAAGGAGCTCCAGGGCCAATGCCTGAACCCGTGATGCGGCAATTGCGGACCAAGGTAGTTGAGCGGATGGTGGCCGAGGAGCTGCTCTACCAGGAGAGCCTGGAAAAAGGCTACAAAATAGAACCGCAAATGGTCGACGCCGATTTGATAAAGTTGAAACGGCGCTTCGGGAGCGCTGAGCAGTATCGCAAAAGACTGGAATTGATGCATTTGACCGAAGAGCAACTCAAGGGGCAGATCGCCCGGGAGTTCTTAATTCGGAAATTGGTGGCGAGCGAAATTGGCGCCAAGGTGGATCTCAGCGAGGCAGACTCGAGGAAATATTATGCTAGCCATGCCGGGGAATTTCGTAGTCCCGAACGCGTCCGCGCCCGGCACATCCTGATCAAGGTGGCCAAGGAAGATAGCGCCAAGAGCAAGGTTGCGGCGCGCCAAAAGCTTGAAAATATCAAGCAGCGGATTATGGCCGGCGAGGAGTTCAGCCAACTGGCCAAAAAGCATTCCCAGGGCCCAAGCAGTAAAAGGGGAGGTGATCTGGGATATTTCGCCCGCGGCAGCATGGTAAAAAGTTTCGAAGAGGTGGCCTTCAGACTGGCACCTAATGAGGTCAGCGAGATCGTCGAGACCCAGTTCGGTTACCACCTGATCAAGGTGCTGGACCACCGAGAAGCTGGAGTACCTGGTTTCGACGAGGTTAAAAAAGAGATAGCCAATCGCTTGCGCCAGCAGCGCATTCAGAAGCTATTGGAGTCTTACGTGGCCCAGCTGAAAAAACGGTCCAAGATCGAAATTTTTCTAAAATAGCGTCATTAGTCCGCCAACTCACCCACGATACGATCCAGAAAGAGCATGCCTTCTACGGTCAGGCGGCAGCGCCGAGCGTCGATTCGAAGCCAGTTTTGCGCCTGGAACCGATCCAGGGCGGCCTGAAAACTGGGCGTAAAGTCGATATGAAAATCTTGTCGCATCTCCTCGAGGTCCAGGCCGTCGGCCTGGCGCAGGCCTAGATAAAGGGCTTCCAGCATCCGCTGTTCCGCATTCAGCTCCTCTATTTCCGATATGGGCGCGATGCCTAGCATACAGGCGTCCAGATAGCGAGTTAAAGAGCGATGATTCCACCATCGTCGCCGGGGCGGGCGAAAACTGTGGGCTCCGGGTCCCAGTCCGCTATAGGGTCCCAGGTTCCAATATTTTTGGTTGTGCCTGGAGCGCCAGCGGGCACCCCGTGAGAAGTTAGAAATCTCGTAATGCTCGTACCCTGCCGCGTCCAGAAAAGCGTGGGTCAGGCGAAAGAGTTGGGCCGTGACCGATTCTGCCAGCGGCACCACTCGCCCGGCTCGCAGCTCAGCGTGCAGGGGGGTGTGGGGTTCATAGGTCAACATATAGCAGGCGATGTGCTGGGGGCCGAGTTCGATGGCTTGCGCAAGGTCGCTTTTCCAGCGGCCAGGGGTCTGGCCGGGCAGGCCGTAAATCAGATCCAGGCCGATGTTGCTGAATCCCGCCTGCTGGGCCGCGTGGACGGCGGCCAGGGCTTGTCCGGCATCGTGTTTGCGCCCCAAAAAGGCCAGGTTGCGATCATCAAAGGACTGGACGCCGATGCTGACGCGGTTGAAGCCCAGGGCGGCATAATCCCGTAGATCGTGGGTGGAGGCCGTGGCGGGGTTGATCTCTATGGTCATCTCGGAGCAAGCGCTGAGGTTGAAACCCAAGGCGGCCCAAGCCACGATTTTTCCGATCTGCCTGGGGTTGAGCAGCGAGGGAGTGCCCCCGCCGACATATAAGGTATCGGCGCTCGTGCCCCGATTTGCGCTGAGGCGTATCTCCTTTTGCAGGGCCTTCAAAAAATCTGGAATTCGGTTCAGGTCGGTGATCGAGTAGAAGTCGCAGTAGCCGCATTTGCGTTCACAAAAGGGGGTGTGAACGTATATGCCCGCCTTCCGATCAGTAGATTCCATCTTTACGTGCGGGCCTATTTTTTGAACGCGGGGTTAAGCACGTTGCGGCTGCGTTTTACCGCGCACATGTCACCGCACATGGTGCAGACCTCCTCGTCGTAGGGCGCGGAGGAGTCGCGATAGGCGCGCGCCTTTTGCGGGTCCATGGCCAGGGCCATCATCCGTTCCCAATCCAGGTCTGCCCTGGCGCGGCTCATCTTGTGGTCCCACTCTGCGGCACCGGGAAGGCCCTTGGCGATATCCGCCGCGTGGGCCGCGATACGGGCGGCCACGATACCCTCCTTGACGTCGGCGTTGTCCGGCAGCCGCAAATGCTCGGCCGGGGTCACATAACAGAGAAAATCGGCGCCGTGGCTGGCAGCCAGGGCCCCGCCGATGGCCGAAGTGATATGGTCATAGCCGGGAGCCACATCGGTCACCACCGGGCCCAATACATAAAACGGCGCTCCGTGGCACAACTTTTTCTGGAGCTGCATGTTGGAGACCACTTCGTTTAAAGGCATGTGGCCCGGTCCCTCGATCATAACCTGCACATCCCGTTCCCATGAGGCCTTGGTCAATTCGCCCAGGAAGATAAGCTCTTGTACCTGCGGCGCATCGGTGGCGTCTTGCAGGCTGCCGGGCCGTAAACCATCACCCAGGCTCAGGGTGACATCATACTCCCGGCAGATCTCCAGCAGTCGATCATAGTGCTCATAGAATGGATTTTCACAATCGTTGAGGATCATCCACTCCAGCAGAATGGAGCCTCCGCGGCTGACGACGTTTGTCAGGCGATTATTTTTATAGATGCGTTCCACGGCCACGCGGTTGAGACCGGCATGAATAGTCATGAAGTCCACTCCGTCCACGGCATGCTGGATCACGGTGTCGAAGAACTGGTCCACCGTGATATCTTTTAGTTCGCAAGCGCTGCTGCCCAGAGCGTCATATACGGGCACTGTGCCGATCATCACCGGTACCATTTCCACGACCTTGCGGCGAAAGGCTCGTGTCTCCCCGCAAGTACTCAGATCCATGATGGCATCGGCTTTCAGATCGATGGCATCCTTGACCTTGCGCATCTCCATCTCCAGGTTTTGGCAATCCTGGGAAACTCCGAGATTCACATTGATCTTGGTGCGCAATCCCTGGCCCACGCCGCCGCCGCGCAGGTTGGTATGCCGCTTGTTGGCCGGGATGGCGATGCGCCCCGCAGCGACGCGCTCCAACAGAAGATCCTCTGAAATCGATTCGTCGGCGAGCACCCGCGCCATCTGGGGAGTGACCCGGCCTTGGCGGGCCGCCTGCATCTGGGTCTTGTAAGTCGTCATCTAAATCCTCCATCCGAGGCTTCAGGCATTGAAACGTCGGTCATTGGCAGGTGATAGGAAATGGTCGGCTTGCATGGGGCCGTCGAAACAAGAGAGCCGTATGTGGCAAAATGGATACGGCGATATGACCGACTAATCGTCATCGAGATGGATCGGGCAGGTAGGGCCGCTTCCCTTCGCCGGTATTATCCGGATCAGGTTCCAAGGGTTTTTCTCAGCAAAATCGCACCCCCAGCTTTCCGGCGACTCTATGTGTTGGACATGGGAAAGGCAATACTTTTTCAAGCCCCTAAAAGGCCCCCAACTGACATTGACAGATTTTGATCCGCAGGGTCTCGCAAGTCCGGGCTACATCGATGCGCGCCACGCGATGAGCGTCGGCGATACTCCAGGCATCAACACAGGAGAGCCGGCCATGCACCAGGGCCTGGCGTATGGCGGCCTCCAGGCCTGCTAAGATTCGCCGAGCCTCCTGCGGGCCATGCTTCTCGGCGCCATAGCCAAAGAGTCCGAGCTGGCAAGCCTCAATGCGGACCTCCTGAAGATCGATGGCCTTGCCGACCTCCAGTGGCGCCACTTTCAGCCGCCGGGCGATGGCAAGGGCCGCTTGGCAGGAGATGCGGCCAGCGGTTATCTTGTGGGCCACCGCTTGATGTAAAGCATCCGATACCTTCGTCTCCTCTGGGTGTTTGGCACGATAGTTTCCTTTTTGGGCACCAGTCATTGCATCCTCCCCTTGACTGTTAAATTAACGGTTTTCAAGAGCAATGGTCGCAAGTATAGGCCATCCACACCAAAACACAAGAGCCCTCCTCGATGCCGGTCGGCATTGGAATAACGGTCCGCATCGCTACGCATGGCCCGCGTCCAATTGCATTGTAGACCGGGAGGTGATTGATCTCTCAGATTAGATGGCGAGGTTTTCAACCAGGGCTTGAGGAAAAGATACGTAGAACCTTGAAAAAAAGGGAAAGTTTCCGAATAGAATTTTTGAGAGGCTCTACTAATACATTAAGTAT
>CAZGPF010000036.1:0-8874 GCA_964527275.1 uncultured Desulfosarcinaceae bacterium | reverse complement strand
TTGTTGCAGTTCGTGCTTTTTTGTGCTTTTTGCCATTACGCTGAGTAGTTACACCGAATCAATAAAAATGTCCTTGGAAATCATAACTATACTGGTGATCCTGGCGGCGGTAATCGTATTGCTGATTACCGAGTGGATGCCCCTCGAAGTGTTGGCCCTGCTGGTCTTGGGTGTGCTGGCGGTCAGCGGCATCGTGACTCCCAACGAGGCCCTGGCCGGGTTCAGCAATCCGGCGGTGGTCACCATCTGGGCGGTCTTTATCCTCAGCGGCGGTTTGACCCGCACCGGCATAGCCAATATCCTCGGCCGCACACTGCTCAAAATGGCGGGAAGTCACACCTCGTGGTTGGTGATTCTCATCATGGTCATCGCCGGCCTGCTCTCGGCATTCATGAATAATGTGGCCATTGCCGCCCTCATGCTGCCGGTGGTCATGGATGTGGCCCGCAAAACAGACCGCTCCCCCTCCCTGCTGTTGATGCCGTTGGCTTACGGATCGCTGCTCGGCGGCCTGACCACCATGATCGGCACTCCACCCAATATTCTGGTCAGCGAAGCCTTGCGTGAAAACGGCCTGGTGGCATTCAGACTGTTCGACTTCGCGCCGGTGGGCCTGGCGGTGATGGCGGCCGGTATCGTATTCGTCGTCTTCATCGGCACCCGCCTGCTGCCGGCTCGCAACATGGCCAAAGGCAGTGCCCGTGGAGAGAAGGCCTTGCGCGAGCAGTATGAGCTGCAAAAGCGTCTCTTCCAGATCACCATCCCGCCGCGCTCCGCACTGGTCGGCAAGACACTGACCGGCAGCCGCCTGGGCTCCGCCTTGGGGCTCAATGTAGTGGGGATCACGCGGGGTGCGCGCACCGTGCTGGCGCCACGGGCCGCAGAGACCATCCGCGCCCGCGACAAATTAATTGTCGAAGGGAGTTTGGACCGCATCCAGGAGATGAACAACTGGGGCCAGTTGCTCCCCGAGGGGGGACGGATCGACTACGATACGCTCTTTGCCTATGATATGCAGGTGGCCGAAGTAGAGGTCGGCCCGACATCCACTTTCGTCGACCGGACGCTCTCTCAGGTCGAATTTCGCAATCGCCACGGACTCAACGTTTTGGCCATCCAGCGCGACCGCCACCCGAGGAGCGAAGACCTCAAACACCTGCCCCTGCAAGCCGGGGACCGCCTGGTGGTACACGGGCCTGCCGAGCGGATCGCGGCCCTGGAGAGCAGTCCCGACCTGCTGCCCCCTGAATGGTTGACGCCCCAGGACCTGCAGCGGCGATATATGCTCCAGGATCGGCTCTGCATGCTTAAGGTGCCCGATGGATCGCGGCTGGTGGGCATGAGTCTCAACCAGAGCCGGCTGTGCGATACCCTCGATGTACAGATCCTCCGCGTTGTGCGTCGCGACGGCGAGGTTTTGATCCCCGCCTCAGAGGATTGCTTCGAGGCCGGGGAGCGGCTGTTGGTTTTCGGCGCTGCGGATATGTTCGCGGTACTGCTGATGCAGGGTGTCGAAGGCGTTTTCATCGAAGACTCGACCCGCGAGCTAGACCCCTCGGTTCTTGAAGACGACCAGGTGGGTGTGGTGGAAGTCGTGCTCTCGCCCCATTCGCTTCTCGCCGGTCAAACCCTGGGCCAGATGAATTTCCGGGAGAAGTACGGGCTGGCCGTCCTGGCCATCTGGCGCAACGGGCGTGCCTTGCACACCAACCTGCGCCAGATCGCACTTCAATTGGGCGACGCCCTGTTGCTTCACGGACGCTGGAAGCAGTTGACCGTCCTGGGGCGGGAGCCCGATTTTCTGGTTCTAACCGAAACCGTGCAGGAGCCGCCCCGGAGCGAAAAGGCCAAACTAGCCGTTGGCATCATGGCCGCCGTACTGCTGCCGGTAATCCTGGGATGGGTTCCCATCTACATCGCCGTAGTCATTGGCGGCGCCTGCATGGTGCTGACCGGATGCCTCACCATGGAAGAGGCCTACCGCCACATCGAATGGAAAGCCGTTTTCCTGATTGCCGGCATGCTGCCTCTGGGCACGGCGCTGGCTAACACCGGCGCGGCTAGCCTGCTGGCCGAAGGCGTGGTGGGTATGATAGGACCCTACGGCCCCCACGCGGTGCTTCTCGGTATCCTGATGATCACCTTCGCGGCCACCAGCATCATCCCTACCGCCGCCCTGGTGGTACTCATGGTCCCCATCGCCCTTAAAATCTCCGCCGGCCTGGGCATGTCGCCCCACGCCCTGCTGATGGGCATCGCCATGGCCGCCTCATCGAGCTTTACTTCGCCCATCTCCCACCCGGCCAACGTCCTGGTCATGGGCCCGGGCGGCTACCGCTTCATCGACTTTATCAAAATCGGCCTGCCCCTCACTCTGGTAGTACTCGTCGTACTTATGCTGGTACTCCCCATCTTCTGGCCGCTGATGCCCTGAAATTCTAGCGCAGATGTAACTACTCAGCGTAATGGCAAAAAGCACAAAAAAGCACGAACTGCAACAATTCTATCTCGAACTGTAACTGCTCAGAGTGCTTTAGGTTCGGTCATTCAGGTCTTTTCATAATAGCATCGCTATATGGAAAGGCCTGAAGGGCCGAAGATGAAGTACTCTGAGTAGTTACGCGCAGATTAGTCGGCTTGGATGACCATCAGCCGGGGTAGGAATCAAATGGGGTCAAATCTCGATTTGAGGTTTGTCGCTCCCCATGCGGGAGCGTGGATTGAAACAAATCCCAAATCGAGATTTGACCCCATATTGTCTAAAAGACGGCCTCTACCCTCCGAAGATCATAGGGCGAGGGCATAGATCAAATCCTGTAACTGCCCCCTTCATTGCATGCCGTCACTGTCGCTCATCCCCAGAGTGCGGCTCATAGTTAGCCACATAAAAATCGTCAATCAGCCCTCTCGATTTCAACTCATTGCCGTAGGAGCGGGCCTGGGCCTTGGAGGCGAAGTGGGAGACTTTAACCTGATACCAGGTACGGTTGGTGCTGGAGGCCTTGGTCCAGAATGCATCCAGCCCTTTTATGATCAACTGGTCGACAAATCTTTTGGCATCACCCGCACGCGTGAAGGCGGCCACCTGAATCGTGAAAGGATCGATGACCACCGGCTCCTCGACTTCCATCACCACCTCGGGTGGCGGGTCGGGCCCTGGCCGCGATAAATACCAGACTGATATGGTCAGCAAAACCACCAAAGGAGCGGCGACGGCAAGACGCGACAGCCAGGGGCCGCTCACTGCCTGCCGGCTCCAGGCGGGCGGCCTCCAACGCGGCCTCGGCTTGATGGCCGCCGCAAAGGGCGCAAACCGCCGGGCAAGATCATTCAGACTCTCAGGGTCCATTTCGGCCACCACGGATTTGGCGGCGACCAGGGCATCGCGGTTCTCGTCCGTGGGTGGTAGAAAGCGGACCGCGGCGGCAACGCCTTCGAGGGCCCTCTCTTCACCGGCATCATGGGCCTTGAGATAGACCTGCAGCGCCCAGGAGCTGAGGAGTGTACCCTCGAGGAGCATGCGGCAGAGCTTGCGGACCAGGTCATCTGATGGGTAGTGGCCCGATTGCCAGACCCGTTGGCAGGTGAGGCGGGCGTCGAAATCGAATCTCCTGACGGATAGATAAAAGTGCATCAACCGCTGTTGAATCTCTGGATGCTCTTCCAGCGCCCGCCCCACCCTCGCGGCCGCCTCGTGCTCCGCTTCCAGGTGCGCAGGGTAGATCGGCAGCTGTTCGAGCCACTCTTGGGCGACGTCGGCGTCGCCGGGGTTCAAATTGAGGTAAGCGGCCACTACCGATCTGGCATGGGTGGTGGCGGAGTCAAAACCGAGATAAAACCTGGCCCGAGCCCGCTGGAACCAAGACGCCTTTTTGCGGCGCACCAGGGGCGAAAGCCAGAAGCTGTCGAAAATGGCCGCGCCACTGCGGAAGGCCGCCTGGGCCTCGATAGACATCCCGGCCCGATTCCAGGCCTCCGCCTCCCGAAGATGGCGCGCGGCCAGGTGGATACCCATACGATTCAGGCCCCATCCCAGGACCATGAAAGAGGCCGTTAGCAACACCAGGCACGGCAGCGCCAGCCACTCGATTCCCATGAAGTGCTGCCACCATGGCAGCAGCGCCAGAGAGGCCAGCCCGCCGACAAGGGCCGTCAGCCAGAGACGCAGAGCCAAATGGCGCAGCAGAGGGTTCATGGCTTCTCCTGGCCCGCTAGCGGCAAGCCGCCGTCTATGATGTCGCGCATGGCCACGCGCACCGCACTCGGGTTCCCTGACTCCACCGGCTCGCCGCTTAGCGCGTGTCGAAATTCGAAATGCACACCGCCAGGCTGCACAAAGGGTCGCGGCGGTTCGCCCTCGGTGGCCTTGAGCATGAACCGAGCCCAGATGGGCGCCGCGCCGCGACCGCCGGTGATACCCGCTCCATAGGCATCTTTAAGCCCGGCCTGGCGATCGAACCCTACCCATACCGAGCTACTCAAGGTAGTCGTAAAACCGGTGAACCAAGCGTCCTTGAATCCATTGGTGCTGCCGGTCTTGCCGGCCGCCGGGTTTTGAAAGCCTAGCTTGCGCACCACCTGTCCGGTGCCGTGATCCACCACGCCGCGCATCAGATCCACGACCTGGTAGGCCGGCACCGGCTCCAGGACCTTGAGGCCGCTGACGATATGCTCCTCCAAGACCTGGCCGAAGGCGTCTTCCACCCGCCATATGCAAAAGGGCGCGTAGTGTATGCCGCCTGTGGCGAAGGTGGCGTAAGCCGAGGCCAGCTCCATGGGACTGACACCAGATGTTCCCAGGGCCACCGAGTAGACCGGGGCCAGGGGACTTGTGATGCCGCAGCGCCGGGAGACATCGACCACAGCTTCGGGGCCGACCTGGGCCACCAGTCGGGCCGCGACCGTATTTATCGACCGGGTAAAAGCGTTTTTTAAAATCATGGGGCCGCGAAAGCGGCGGTTGAAATTCCTCGGACGCCAATCGGGGGCTCCGGCCACGGGGATGGATACCGGCTCATCAATCACCACCTGGGCCGGCGAAGCGCCCAGACGCTCAAAGGCGGCGTAGTAGAGAAAGGGTTTGAAAGCCGAACCGGGCAGCCTGTTGCTGCGCACGGCACGGTTGAATTCACTGCGGCCATAGTCGCGCCCGCCTACCAGAGCCTTCACCGCTCCAGAATTGACCTGCACGGCCACCAGGGCCCCCTGGGGCCGCTGGCCGCTGGCCGCGTCATCCGTAACCAGCGGAGTGAGCCCCATGCGGGCGTCCAGATCACTCAAGCCTTGCCGCAGACTCTCCCGGGCCATGCCCTGCAACTGCGGGTCGAGGGTGGTGGTGACCTTCAAGCCGCCGTGGTATACCACCTGGGCGTCGTACTTGGCTTCCAGGGTTTTCAGCACCCAATCGACGAAGTACCCTCCGGAGGAAGCGCTGACGCCACGGTCCTGGAAAACCAGATCGACGGCCTCGGCGGCGGCGGCCTCATCCTGCGAGATAAAACCAGAGGCGCGCATACGCATCAGCACCACCCGCTGCCGGGCCCGGGCACGCTCGGGATGGAGCAAGGGGTTGTAGCGCGTGGGCGATTTCGGCAGACCGGCCAAGAGAGCGGCCTCGGCCAGGGTGAGCCGGGAAGCGCGCTTGCCGAAAAAACGGCGGGCTGCGGCCCCCACGCCCTGGGCCTGGGGACCGAAATAGATCTGGTTGAGATAGGCCTCTAGGATCTCATCTTTGCTGAACTGAAACTCGATCTGCAGGGCCACCAGCAGCTCCTTAAACTTTCGCGTATAGGTCTGCTCGAAGCTGAATAGAAGGTTCTTGGCCAACTGCTGCGTGATAGAAGAGGCGCCCTGAATCTTGTCGCGGGAGAAGAGCGTGATCGCCAGGGCCTTGATCATGCGCATTTTGTTGATGCCGTGGTGCTCCCGGAAGCGGTGGTCTTCGGTGGCTAAGATGGCCTGGATAAGGTGGTGTGACACCTGGTTGATGGGCGTATAGTCCCGGCCGCCGATCCTCAGCAGTCGCTCGCCGTTGGCCGCGTAAATTTCCGTGGGCGGGATTTCGATGATGCGCCGCAGCGGCTCGGGCACACGGGGCAGATCGGTCACGCTGATGAAGAGCAGCAGGGCCACGGCCACGGCCGCGACCGCCGAGAGGGCCAGCCCCGCGGCCAGCGCCACCCCCACCCAGCGCACAACACGGCCGCCCGGGCTCATGGCACCTGCTCCCCATCCGACCACGGGCCGGCCAACTCCCATAGCAGGCGGCGCACATCCCCGGCCCGGCCCTGGGTGAGAATCACCTTGGTGCCGCCAGCCTCTTCGATCTCAAAACCGAGATAGATGGCATCGTCCACGGCTTCGGCCCCGATGCCCACCCGGGTGATGCGTCCACGGATGGCCAGCAACTGCTCGGGATGGGCGAGCACCCCCTGGCGTACGACGGGCGAAAGCTGTTCGAAGGCCGCGAAAAATTGCTGGGCCGAAAAGATATTGGAGCTGAAATCGCCCAGTTGGTGAAGGGTTGTCTGGATGGCTACCTCGCCGCGCCGGATCAGTTCCACAAGCCCCGCGTCGACATCGATACGCTGCAGGACCTGACTTTGCCGGCCCAGGAAATTGATGGTCAATCCCGGTCCTCGAAGCTCGAAAAAGGTCCGCCGCCACTGGCCGCCGCTCAACCCGATCAGCAGGGTGTAAGGCGACACGATCTTGTGGGAGAGGTCCGGCGGCAGCTTCAGATAGAGTTCCACGAAGCGGGCGGCGGAGATAATGGCCCCGCGATCGGCGGTCATCCCGGCCACCACCTGCCCCATGGTGGCGGCCCGCCGCGCCTCGCGCTGCACATCGCTCCGCTGTCTGGTGTATCGGGTCAGCGCCTTACGGGCCTGATCGCTTTGACGGCCCTGCTCCCAGATAGCGCCCGACTCGGGCCGCATGGAGTTGGTAGTCACCAGGTAGGCGCCGATGGCGCTCTCCAACCAGTCGAAGCGAAATTCAGCCGCCGCCAGGCCGGCGGCCACAACCAACAGCACGACACACCTCGGCGCCAGCAGCCGGACAAGCGAGGCTTTGAAACTCTGTGGAGCAAAGGAAGAGGTCATGGTTTTATAGTCGTGAAGATTACAACAGCCAGGGCCCCCATGATTTGGAGGGGCGTCCCGCCCGCAGGGCTGCTTTTTAAGATTGCCTTAACGCCTGAGTCCGATCTGGGTGCCTTAACGCAAAGCCCCCTTCCGAAAGAGGCAGGGGGATTGGTTGCGGCACTATGTAACATACCGCCCGGCAAATGGAAACGGGTTGACTTTCGATTTGGAACTCGATTTTTGCATCTTCTCCATAAGAGGCCTTACAGAGGGGCAAAAAAAAATGTAACTACTCAGCGTAATGGCAAAAAGCACAAAAAAGCACGAACTATAACGATTGTATCTCGAACTGTAACTGCTCAGAGTGCTTTAGGTTCGGTCATTCAGGTCTTTTCATAATAGCATCGCTATATGGAAAGGCCTGAAGGGCCGAAGATGAAGTACTCTGAGTAGTTACAAAAAAATATCGAAACCACGGTTGATAAGCAACGGAAAATAGAGCGGCGCAATCGCGGTTGACACCACTAGGCCGACGTAGGCATACTCGCCTTCGAAAAATTGAGGTCCCCGACCCTGCCCGGACCTTCAAAAACAGACCTTGACCTAACCACAATCATTTTTTTCAAAACCTGCTGTATGGCGCAAAAATCGCGAAGGGCATTGACGAATCAGGTATCATGAAGCTATCCACCCGCAGCCGTTACGGCACCCGCATCGTGCTGGAGTTGGCCCGGCATTTTGGCGCCGGCCCCTTGCAGGTGAGTGAAATAGCCAGGGTTCAGCATATTCCCGTCAAGTACCTGGAACAGTTGATCCGCACCCTACAGCAGGCCGATCTGATCCGCAGTGTGCGGGGATCGAAGGGCGGGCACCTGCTGATTGCCGACCCATCCTCTATCACGGTGGGCCGTATCGTCCGCCTGTTCGAAGGCCAGGCTGAGCTTGTGGCCTGTGTCAGCGCACCGGAAAAGTGTGCCCTGGCCGAAGAGTGTCGCGTGCGACAAGTGTGGCGCGAAGCCACCGAAGCGATGTATTCCAAGCTGGACGGCGTCACTATGGCCGACCTGATTTGTGATGCGGCGCAATCGGTGTAGCGGCAGTAGGCCGGGGTTGGTTGAAAGGTGGCCACCGGGCATGTGACCGGCCTGGGCGGTATCTTTTGGCGCGACCAGGCTAGCGTGCCAGGAGGGTCTGGATTTTTTTCAGGGTCTGCTCATCGGTCTCGCCAACCATCTTCATCAACGCCTCACGCTTCTCATCATCCCTGAGAGGTGGTTCTGCGGCAGGTTCAACACCCAGTATCTCGCAGATGGCGGTCACCAGTTTTTGGGGCGTTACCGGTTTTTCCATGGTGTAACGCGGCTTCATGCCCGAGGCAAAGGCGTTGAAATCCTTGATATCTTCGCTGCCCATCTCGTCATGGGCATGGGCCGTGATCACGATCACCGGCAGTTGGGAAAACTGCTCCATGCCTCGCAAGCGGCGCATCAGGCTGATGCCCGACACCCTGGGCATGACCATGTCCAGGGTCATCAGATCCGGAGGATCGGCCTGAACCTTCTCAAGTGCCTCGGCGCCGTCCGAGGCGGTCTCTACCTGAAAGCCGGCGTCTGCTATGAATGTCGCCAGAAAATTGCGCACATCCGGTTCATCGTCTACCACTAAGATCTTTTTTTCCGCTACATGTGTCATATCGTGCACCTCTAAAGTAATGCCGCATTGCCTGTCAAACAGATCGTAAGCGTTCACAGGGCACCGAATCTGCTTCGTTGCCGGGCCTTTGAGGTAC
>CAZGPF010000035.1:0-9061 GCA_964527275.1 uncultured Desulfosarcinaceae bacterium | reverse complement strand
GCAGTTACAGTTCGTGCTTTTTTGTGCTTTTTGCCATTACGCTGAGTAGTTACAACAATGGATGATAAGCAACTGAGCTGTAAGCTTTTGCAGGGTGCCGGATATGCAAGGCGTCCGGGCCTGCAGATGTACTTTTGTACCTCAAAGGCCCGGCAACGCAGCAGATTCGGTGCCCTGCACTGTAAGCGTTTGCAGGGTGCCGGATATGCAAGGCGTCCGGGCCTACAGATGTACTTTGGTACCTCAAAGGTCCGGCAACGCAGCAGATTCGGTACCCTGTGAACGCTTACCAGAAAGGATAGGCACTCCATGGAACATACACTGGCCATCGTAAAACCTGACGGCGTGGGCCGCGGCCTCATCGGTGAAGTGATCAAGCGCATCGAGAGCAATGAACTTCGAATCAAAGCCCTGAAATTGATCCAGATGACCAAACCCCAGGCCCAAGGCTTCTACGCGGTTCACGCGCAGCGCCCTTTTTTCGATAGTGTCACCGATTTCATGAGCAGCGGCCCTGCCCTGGTGATGATCCTGGAAGGTGAAAATGCCATCCGCCGCTGGCGGGATATGATGGGTGCCACCGATTACCAGAAGGCCGCCGAGGGTACCATCCGCCGCGATTTTGCCACCGATATCGAAAAAAACGTGGTCCACGGCTCGGATGCGCCTGAAACTGCGGCCTTTGAATGCGGCTTCTTTTTCAATGCCTTCGAACTGGTTTGATGGCTCTCCAGATTCGACGCGACCATATCGGCATCGTCCTCGTCAAACCCCGCTATCCCGAAAATATTGGTGCCGCCGCCCGCGCGGCGAGCAACATGGGTATCGACCGCCTGGTAGTGGTAGATCCGCAAAATTACGACCTCGACAGGATAAGGACCCTGGCAACCCATGCGGCCCGCGATGTGGTGGAGAAGATATCACTTTACGACGACCTCCAATCGGCGCTGGCCGCCTACAACTATGTAGTTGGCACCACTGCCCGTCTGGGAGGCGAGCGGCGCACGGTCACCTCTCCGGCCCGCATGGCCCGCAAGCTGATCCCCATCACCCAGAAAAACCGCGTCGCCATCGTCTTCGGCCCGGAAGACCGCGGACTAATAAACGAACACATTCGCCTCTGCCATCTCATAGTTAACATTCCCGCAGCAGCGTTCTCGTCCCTCAATCTGGCCCAGGCCGTGATGGTGCTATGTTACGAGATATTCAAGGCCAGCCTGCCGGCACCCAAGGTCCACACGCCGCGCCTTGCCAGCCGCAATGAGCTGGACGGCATGTACGACCAGCTCAGGGAGCTTCTCCAAAGGGTGCACTATATCCAGCCGCAAAACCCAGATTATTGGATGAACCGCCTGCGCCGCTTCTTTTCGCGCCTGCAGCTCAGGTCGGGTGAAGTCAGCATCATCCGCGGCATCTGCCGACAAGTCAATTGGTATGCCGGCAAGTGCCACCAGGACGGGATCGACGGCAAGCCCGCCCCCCCTGCCTTTGAAAAATAGAATATTTTAAAGCGTTTACAGGGCACCGAATCTGCTGCGTTGCCGGGCCTTTGAGGTACCAAGGTACATCTGCTGTAACTACTCAGCGTAATGGCAAAAAGCACAAAAAAGCACGAACCGCAACAATTCTATCTCGAACTGTAACTGCTCAGAGTGCTTTAGGTTCGGTCATTCAGGTCTTTTCATAATAGCATCGCTATATGGAAAGGCCTGAAGGGCCGAAGATGAAGTGCTCTGAGTAGTTACTATCTGGCTTTTGTTAAGGGTATTTTCATCCCCAATCGAATATATCCGAGGTATGTATGCAGGGCCATCTTACGTATTTGGTAAGCGTTCGCAGGGCACCGAATCTGCTTCGTTGCCGGGCCTTGGAGGTGCCAAAGTACATCTGCATGCCCGCACGCCTTGCATATGCGGCACCTAAGCAAACACTTACAGTGCTGTAGCTTGTCACCTCTTAGGCGCTTTTACCCCCTGAACAGGTACAAATATTTAACGCTCAGCGTTGTAATTGCCTGCGATTTAACCTATTATCCTTTCGATCTTGGCGCTGCTATCAGACCGTTTTATGCCCTTCCCCTTACGGGAAAGGGGTCTTGTGTTCAGGCACCAATAGAGGAGTGCCGTACCCAATTTAGCGGTTGATACTCTCTTTTCGTGCGCCTAATCGTAATTCAAGTGGAGGAGATTCATGCGAGGAATCATCCTGAGATGGCTCACCCTGACCGCAGCCATAATGTTGGCGTCTTACCTGCTTGACGGCATCCTGATCGATAGCTTCCTGTCTGCGGTGGCCGCCGCCGCCGTGCTGGGAATCCTGAACGCCTTTTTCCGGCCCATCGCCTTGATCCTGACCCTTCCCATCAATGTGTTTTCACTGGGCCTCTTTACTTTCATCATCAATGCGATGATGCTCAAGATGGCCTCGGGTCTGATCGACGGATTCGAAATCCACGGTTTCTGGACCGCCGTGTTCGGTGCCCTGATCATCAGCCTGGTCAGCTGGGGCCTCAATACCTGCATCAATGATCGCGGCCAGGTAGATGTCATCGATCTAAGGCACAAGGGAAACAATCATTGGGAGTAGACCTTTAACTATGAAATGGATTTGGACCATCCTCGGCCTGCTCTATCTGCTGTCGCCCTATGATCTGATTCCAGGGTTCTCCCCCCTAGGCTGGCTCGATGATATTGTCGTTATGTGGCTGCTTTATCGCTACCTGTCGAAGTTCAACCGTATACGCCAGATGGGCGCTTCTCAATTTGGCCGCCGCCCGCGTTTTGCTGATGACCGGGCCGGTGAACAATCGAAGTCGGAACCACCTCCCCGCACAGCCTACGAAACCCTCGGTCTCTTGCCAACCGCCACGCACGAAGAGATCAAGTCGGCCTATCGACAATTGGTGAGCCGATACCACCCGGACAAAGTGACCCATCTGGGCGCAGAATTCCAGGAGCTGGCCGCCAAACGGTTTAAAGAGATTCAGGAAGCCTACCGGCAACTGGTTCGCTGAGGACGGGCACAAACTGGCTAATGGAGATTAGGATTCGATTAAAGTGACTTGCCAATTCCCGCCTTTGTAAGGTGCGACGCGTTTGAACAGGCCCTTGCCTTGCAACTGCTTGAGCCTTTGTTGCAAAGCCTCCCTTGACTTTTTGTTGCTCTGGCCAGTTGACCATAGGCGGCTTTGGGATTAACCACGCGGATTATTGCATACTCGTTGTTTTTTGCGCTAAGCATCCAAAATCAATCCTCGTCACGGGTTTTTGACTATCTTTCCACATGCCTGCTATCTCGACCGGCGTCCCGCTCTCAGCAACTCCTAAAAATATCAGGGCTGCGTCTCTATTGCTTGACGATACCAAGCGACCATGTCTATCCTGCAATCCTCTGGCAATCCTCTGGTGGCTTTGCAACAAGACTCCGGGAATATATAGTCATCGTTAATATGGAGAAGTGAAAATGCGCATCGGATTTCTCGGCGCCGGCAAGGTTGCTACTGCTTACGGTCGCTATTTGTATCTCCATGATGTGAAGGTCAGCGGATATTTCGACCGTCACCCGGAAAAAATCGCCCTTGCCAGCCAGGCAGTTGGCGGCCTCGAATTCACCGATAAAAGTGCCTTGGCCGCCGCTAGCGACATCATCCTGATCACGACCCAGGACGACAAAATTGAAGACGCCTGCTCGACCCTCTGCCGCCAGGCTGACATCGGGCCCCGTCACCTGGTCGGCCATATGAGCGGTGTCCACTCCTCACAGATTTTATACGCCGCCGCAAAGCAGGGCGCAGCCATATTCAGCCTCCATCCCCTGCAGGCCTTTGCCCACGAGCGGGCGGCCCGCAATGACCTGCCCAGAACCTTTTTCAGCCTGGAGAGCGAGGACCCCAGGGCCGCTGGGGTAGAGAAGATCCTGACCTTAACGGGCAATCCCTTTTTTCGCATCAGCCCGGAAAAGAAAACCCTATACCACCTGGCAGCATGTATGCTCTCCAACTATTTGGTAACCGTTATGGACAGTGGCCTGACGGCTCTCGAACAGAGCGGTATCGATCCCCGACTGGGTTTTGAGGCCATGCAACCGCTGATAATGGGTACCCTGGCCAACATCGCCAATTCAGGCACGGCCAAAGCGCTCACCGGACCCATCGCCCGTGGAGATGCAGGAACTATCCGTCAACACCTGGACGCCCTGGGAGCCAAAGATATGGAGGCCCTGACTATGTTTTACAAATTCATGGGGCTGCGGACACTGGAACTGGCCGAGAGGCAGATTCTAAAAGCGCCGGATAGGGCCGAGGCCGTCAGGCAATTGCTGGAGAACCAATAGAAAGGACCAATCATGGCCGCGAAGAAGTTCACCGTCCAATCGTTTAAAGATGCCAAAGCCAGGGGTGAACGCATCAGCATGCTCACCGCCTATGATTACACCACCGCCGCGCTGCTGGATCAATCGGGCGTGGATTGCCTGCTGGTGGGCGACTCACTGGGAATGGTCATGCTGGGCTATGAAAACACCCTGCCGGTGACCATGGATGAGATGATCCACCACACCAAGGCGGTGGCCCGGGGTGCAAAAAAGGCGCTGATCATCGGCGACATGCCCTTCCTCTCTTACCATGTCACTACCCAGGAGGCCGTGCGCAATGCCGGTCGTTTCGTCCAGGAAGGCGGGGCCCACGCCATCAAGCTGGAGGGCGGCGCAAACATCATCGAAAAGATCCGTGCGATCATCAAAGCCCGCATACCGGTAATCGGACATTTGGGGCTCACTCCCCAATCGGTCAACGCCATGGGCGGCTTCAAGTTGCAAGGCCAAGATCTCGATACCGCCCGCCAAATCGTCGATGACGCCCTGCTGGTCCAGGATGCCGGCGCATTCGGACTGGTGCTGGAATGCGTTCCCGAAGGTCTGGCACGCCTGATAACGGAAAAACTCGACATCCCCACCATCGGCATCGGCGCTGGTGCCTGGTGCGACGGTCAGGTACTGGTGATCCAGGACCTTCTGGGTCTGTTCGGCAAGCTGCGCCCCAAAT
The DNA here is from genome assembly GCA_964527275.1 of uncultured Desulfosarcinaceae bacterium. GTDB lineage: Bacteria > Desulfobacterota > Desulfobacteria > Desulfobacterales > Desulfosarcinaceae > JARRKU01. The sequence continues at coordinate 4,020 of CAZGPF010000035.1, read as the reverse complement.
TCGTCAAAACCTACACACCCGGCGGGGAGACCACTGTGGAGGCGGTTAAGACCTATATTCAGGAGGTTCGCGGCGGAGTCTTCCCCGGCCCGGAGCATAGCTTCTCCATGGATGCAGACGTGCTGGCCAAGATTTAAGAGGCAAGGGAATGCAGACGCTTAAAACCAAGAGAGCCATCCGAGACGTCGTGCGGCGAGCCCGCGACGTCGGCCAGACCATCGGCTTCGTACCCACCATGGGTTACCTGCACGACGGTCACCTCTCCTTGATGCGCCGGGCCCGAATGGAAAATGACCTGGTAGTGGTCAGCATATTCGTCAATCCCACCCAGTTCGGCCCCCATGAAGACCTGGAAGCCTACCCCCGGGACGTGCAGCGCGATATGGATCTGATGGAGGCCGAAAAGGTCGATTTGGTCTTCCTTCCCGATGTAGAGGAGCTCTACCCTACAGGTTATGCCACCTTTGTGGAGATGGAAGGACCCATTCTCAAGGTGTTGTGCGGAGCCGCGCGCCCTATCCATTTCAGGGGCGTTGCCACCATCGTGGCCAAGTTCTTCAACCTGGTCTGCCCGGACCGTGCCTATTTCGGGCAGAAAGATGCCCAGCAGGCAGCGGTCATACGCCAAATGGCCCGAGACCTGGACTTTAGCTCCCAAATTGTAGTATGTCCCACAGTACGAGAAGCTGACGGGTTGGCCATGAGTTCGCGCAACGCATATTTGACGCCGGATCAACGCGCCGATGCTGTGGTGATCTCACAATCACTGGCCAAAGCCCAAGAGCAGGTGGGACGCGGCCAACGCGACGCGGCGGCCCTTATCGAGATGATGACCGAGCGCATTAACTCCAAACCGGATGCCATAATCGATTACATCGCCGTAGTGGACGCGCAAACCCTGAGCCGGGTGGAGACTCTGCGCGGCGAAATCCTGATTGCCGTGGCCGTCCAATTCGGCAAAAGCCGGCTGATCGACAATATTCAGATTGAAGTGTAGCTCCCATGATAGTGAACATGCTAAAAAGCAAAATCCACCGAGCAACCGTAACCGAAGCCGACCTGAACTATGTCGGCAGCATCACCATCGACGGCGATCTGCTGCGCGCCTCCAATATCCTGCCTGGTGAGAAGGTTCAAATCGTCAACATCAACACAGGTGACCGCTTCGAAACCTACACCATAGAAGGCACCCCCGGCACCGGGATGATTTGCATCAACGGTGCCGCCGCCCGTCTGGCCCAACCCGGAGACAAGGTCATCATCCTTGCATACTGCTGGATGGAAGAAGAGCAAGCTCGCCATTACAAACCCACCATCATTCAGATGGATGCGGAGAATCAGATCATATAGGCGTGGCAGGCCGAAAAGTGCAGATTTATTATAGAGAGAAATAATATGAACCCGCGGATTACGCAGATGGAAATACCTAAAATAATAATCTGCGAGAGTCAGCGAAATCCGCAGCTTAAACAGGAGTTGCACGGAGAAAATTAAATTCGATCAGAATGCGAAAAGGACGAGGCGCCTGGAAATAACGACATCAGGAGTAGCACAAATTGTAAGGCGAGAGTAGATTGGCCTTGTACAATTTGTCAACAACGTCCCCATATAGCTAAGGAATTGTAATGCAACACTTAAAATGCCCAATTTGTGATGGACTTCAGTAGGTCCGGAGGGGCGGAACGACGAGGAAAAACTCTACCACTTTCAGGAATACCTATATATTACTACCTCTGCAATCAATGTGGTTATTGTTTCGCACCAGAAATAATTTCGTGGGATCTGAAAAAATTTTCAGAGAAAATATACAACGAAGCATACATTGTAGTTGATCCAGAATACAAAAATAATCGTCCTCAAGCGAATGCCAAATTATTGTTAAACGTGTTTAAAGGAAAAGAAAAATACATTAAGCATCTTGATTATGGTGGCGGGAATGGATTGCTAAGCAAATTAGTGCTCAAATCAGGATGGGATTCTTCTACCAATGATCCATTTGTTAATAAGGATATTCATGATATCAAAGATTTAGGGCAATTCAACCTGATTACTGCTTTTGAAGTCTTTGAGCATGTGCCTGATGCGAGATCGTTAATGTCATCGTTAGACTCCTTACTTAAAGAAGATGGCTTAATTCTTTTTAGTACCGCATTATCTGACGGAAATATTAAAAAGAATCAACGGTTAAAGTGGTGGTATGCCTCACCAAGAAATGGGCACATAAGTCTTTTTTCAAAAAAGAGTTTGACTATTTTGGTAAAAATGTATGGTTTTTCTTTAGGAAGCTTTTCTGCTTATTTACATGTATTGTTTAAACAGAAAATTCCAAGCTGGGCAAAAGATTTAGTAACTATTCAGCGAAATTATAAAAAAAAGCAAAAAATAGAAGAATGTAAGTAGGGGTCAAGTCTCGATTTGAGCCTTGCTAACCAGTAGCTGCTCCACTTGTAATCTCCCATCTTTTTTACCATGGCGGCTCGCAATGGACTCCTGTGAATGTAGCGCACAAGTTCCAGTAAATGAGAGTCATCACAAACAAGGACGGATTTATATCTTCCCCGGAATATGGAGCCATCGTATCCATGTGCTTTGTTAAATGCGGAAACGGCGAGGCACCTGGGAATAACGACATCAGGAGTTGCACAAATTATAAGGCGAGGGTAGATTGATCTTGTACAACTTGTCAACAACGTCCCCAATAACACCCAATTCACTTGCCGGGAACCCGCCACGATCTTTTTTAAGAGGAGCGTTGAAAGCTTAATGCCATATTGGAAAAAGGTGCCCCGGGTTCCCGGTCAATGTACAATGTCAGGTTCGGACACAATTTATCTGTTTGCAAACCAAACGACATATTCTCGAACTGGCCAAAAGTTCGGATTACTTTTATCAATTACTTCAACATCACAAAGAGGAACGTAGCCTACTTTCCGACCTTCTCTTACCTTCAAAATTATTCCATACAAGTCATCTTCCATACTAATATCAATGGCCTTCATTTCATGGCCAAGCCTGAAAGGTTGGCGCTCAGCGATATCTGTAAAATATGCATCATCTTCATCTTCCATTCTTTTTACAAAAAATGGGAAATTCAGATTGTCTTTTAACCAATCTTCCCAAGATCGTTTCTCCCATTCGTGGTATTTCCGGTCGAAAGCCTCTTCGTTATTTGGTAAATTGCCATTTTCAGTTTCAGGCAAATCCCAGGATGAGTCGTATTTTTCCATAACGAGCCTCTTCTTTGCTAATATTTATTGCCAAATCCAAAAATAACCGGTCACATCCGGTTCATTTTTTTGTTGGAATCTTTCGATTCAGGTGTCACAGTGTTTGTCATAGCAGTGTCACAGCTTGGTGTCATAGCTTGTCACAGCTAAGATAATATGTAAAAGCGTGTAGGATCTGTAGGTCCGGCTCCGGCTTCTTGGATCAAACCTTTGTCGGAAAATGCTTTTAGGTCTCGTTGCAAACTTCGTCGGTTAACTTCAGGGCAAAGCTCTTCAAAGTCTTTTATAGTGATTTTTCCGTGGGTTAATAGAAATTCTAGCGCCTTGCATTGTCGCTCATTTAACCCGTATTTTTGCACCATAACATCTCTTCGGATTACCCGTTCGCCACGCTCTTTAACCTCAATCATTTGAGTTTCCAGGCCGGTGATGAAATAGTCCAGCCATCCGGTCATATCCATGTCGTTTTCACGAACACTTTGAATTTTTGTAACTACTCAGCGTAATGGCAAAAAGCACAAAAAAGCACGAACTGCAACAATTCTATCTCGAACTGTAACTGCTCAGAGTGCTTTAGGTTCGGTCATTCAGGTCTTTTCATAATAGCATCGCTATATGGAAAGGCCTGAAGGGCCGAAGATGAAGTGCTCTGAGTAGTTACCCAGGTTTTAGAATATGAGAGATACCCTCTATAGCTGCTCCACCTGTAATCTCCCATCTTTTTTACATTGGCGGCTAGCAGGGGATTCCTGTGAATGTAGCGCACAAGTTCCAGTAAATGAGAGTCATCACA
>CAZGPF010000034.1:0-9154 GCA_964527275.1 uncultured Desulfosarcinaceae bacterium | reverse complement strand
ATTTCTACTACACCACACCCTGATCGATCATGGCGTCGACCACCTTGACAAATCCGGCAATATTGGAGCCGGCCACGTAGTTGCCTGGCATACCGTTCTGTGCGGCCGCGTTGAGGCACTGCTGGTGGATACTTCGCATGATCATCTTCAGCCTGTTGTCCACCTCCTCGCGTGTCCAGGAGATACGCATGCTGTTTTGACTCATCTCCAGGCCAGATACCGAGACGCCGCCCGCGTTGGCCGCCTTACCGGGGCCATAGAGCAGCCGATGCTCCAGGAAGATACCCACGCCTTCGGGGTTGGTGGGCATGTTGGCGCCCTCGGACACGACGGTCACGCCATTATTGACAAGGTTCTGGGCGTCGTTGCCGTTGATCTCGTTCTCGGTGGCACTGGGAAAGGCGCAATCTGCCTTGTGGTTCCAGAGCGGGTTGTATGACGCGCCCCGGTCGCTGTCGGCATACACCGCCTCGGAATACTTGTCGGCATACTCCTTCACCCTGCCGCGTCTGATATTCTTCAGCTCCATCAGGTACTTGAGCTTCTCGCGATCCACGCCGGCTTCATCGAAAATGTATCCCGAAGAGTCGGAAAAGGTGACCACCTTACCGCCTAGATCGAGAATCTTCTCTATGGTGTACTGGGCCACATTGCCCGAACCCGATACCAGGCAGGTCTTGCCCTCAAGTGACTCATTGCGCGTGGCGAGCATCTCGGCAGCGAAATAGACCGCGCCATAGCCGGTGGCTTCGGGCCGGATCAGACTGCCTCCCCAGTTGAGACTCTTACCTGTGAGCACTCCGGTGAACTCGTTGCGCAGCTTCTTGTACATGCCGAAGAGGTAACCTATCTCCCGAGCCCCCACGCCGATATCGCCCGCCGGAACGTCGGTATTGGGACCGATGTGGCGGAACAGCTCACTCATCAAGCTCTGGCAAAAGCGCATCACCTCACCATCCGATTTGCCTTTGGGATCGAAATCCGATCCGCCCTTGCCCCCGCCCATGGGCAGGGTGGTCAGCGCGTTTTTGAAAACCTGTTCGAAGGCCAGGAACTTGAGAATCCCCAGGTTTACCGAGGGATGAAAGCGCAAACCGCCCTTATAGGGGCCGATGGCACTATTCATCTCTATGCGAAAACCACGGTTAACCTGTACCTCTCCCTGATCATCCACCCAGGGAATGCGAAATAAAATAACGCGTTCCGGCTCCACCAGCCGCTCCAGAATTTTAGCGCTGCGGTATTCTGGATTGCGATCCATCACCACCTGAATGGATTCCACCACCTCGGTCACCGCCTGATGAAACTCGCGCTGTCCCGGGTCCTTCTCCTTGACCAATTGAATAATATCGACCATCAAGCCACCTCCGTTAAAATGATTATAAGTCTTATGAGATCCATACTGCTGTGCTAGAGTTTTGGCTATCGACTTTGAGCCCCAGGGGTTTTTGCGCCCTGGCGTGAACAACTAACCCCGTCTGCTCGATCCTGGGCAGGCAAGTCAGCGCATCCCAATGCAGAAAGTCGTCGCCGTGCTCCCTTACTGTGATATAATTGATGCCAATGGCAATCATATTATGAAAAAAATGGGAACCCTGGGACGGTTCGGCCTTGAGCTTGTCCGAATAGGTTTCGATGATGGCAGCAACACCGGATATATCCGCCCAGCGAACCGGAATGCCCAGCCATGTGTCGGCTGATCCCCAGCGGCCCGGCCCCACGAGCAGGTACCTGCGACCCGCCGTTGTCAGCAGGGCATTGATTCTTCCGATCTCGGCGGCAATTTCCTTTGTTCTGGACGGCTCGAACGTATCGGGCCGGACGTAGATCACATCCCTTATGTCGTTGCGCTCACGGCTGCCTAATGACTGGGTCGAATAACAGAAACTTTTCGCAATCAGTCCATCATCAATGCTGTGCGACATCTTATCGGCAACTTCGGTCATCGGCCTGACCTGTAAAATTGCCAATTGCGGCGTACGGTCCCGGTCAGGGAAGATATTCGCTGAGAACTCGATTTCCACCGGGCAGCCCATCCCCTGCTGGCCGATCTTCATGATCTCTAACATCAGCTTTGGCAGGGGGAAAAGATCGTGCTTCAAAATAGAAGCGAAGGTCAGCACTTTCATACCTGGGTGGAAAGCAGAGTCTCGTATACGATGCTCGTCCATATTATAAGTGCCGCAAAGCAATCTCATGGGCGATTCTTCGACGGCATCGCCGACATTTCTGCGCACCACGGCCATATCTTCCTGCATGCAGGAATAGCTATCACAGTCGGCCATGTCGAGCGCATAAAACGTTCTCTGAGCATTAGCGAGCACATCGTCCACTTTGGTAAACTGCGGTAGAATACGCGGATGGGCCGGAGAAAAACGTAATCCCGCCTCTCCTTCCATGACCAGGCGTCCCAATCCCATGGCGATGGTGACAATGCCTTCTTCGGGTTTCATCCTGGAGAACGGGTAATAGTTATGCGATTGGGCCACCCCGGAAAGTGTGGGATAGAAAAAGTCGCCAAACTGCTGCCCCACAACCTGCTGGATGATAATGGCCATCTTCTCTTCTTCGGTACGGTGGCCAACGCGCAGGGCGAACTCTTTTGGGTCGCGGTAGTAGGTGGAAGCATAAACCATTTTAACGGCCGCCATCAGACGTTTCAGCCGGACTTTTTTATCGGGATGATTATTCGGCAGCATATAAGTGCGATAGAGTCCAGCATAGGGTTTGAACTGATCGTCTTCCTGCAAACTGGATGAGCGCACGGCCAAAGGATAGTTGATATTTTTAACATAGGAGCGCAATGGCTCAACCACCGATTCCGGTAGATTGCACTTTTGGAAGGCATTTGCGATCTCGTCATCACTGATCTCTGTGACGGCAAAATAGCCCAGGTCATTTTTTTCGACAATATGCTCGAATGCTTCCGTTGTGATCACCAGGCTTTGGGGAACGACTATATCAACCTCGCCATACTTGCTCTTCAAATCATCATTTTTGTGCAGCAAGGTGGACATGAATGCCTGGCCCCGAGCCTTGCCCCCCAAAGAACCGTTGCCGATCTTGAAAAACGGCGCATCATAGTCGAAAGCAACATGCTCAAAATTGATGATCGTCCCCGTAAACTTACGGCGGCGCATTTTTCTGATACTCTTTACCAGGTACTGTTTCATGCCGACGGTGTCGCCGCCAAAATCTATGGCACTGGCCTTACGAAATTTTGTGCCCAGCATTATTTCGCCGTGAGCGAACATCCAACGTGAAAAATCGTTGCGCTTCCAATGCATCAAAAACGACTCTTGCGGGATCGTGGGTAACATTTTCTCCATGGAGCGCAAATTATCGGCCCGCCCGACGAGCTTCCCCGCGAGGTCGCGGAATTCAAAAACGCCGAATCCGAGCTGTTTCATGACAAAGAAGCGTACCTCAGCTTGCAGCTTGGGAGAGTTTTTATCGATGAACCGCGCAGATAGCGCCTCGGCCTTAGCGGCATTGGCCGGGTCGGAACTTGTGAGCAGGGAGGGAATGTCCCAGCGTTCCGATCGAATATTTTTCAGCAGCTCCTGGCCGGCATTGTCATCCATCCGGCCGCCGCGTGGATAGCGGACATCCGAAATCACACCCAGGATGTACGGCTTGTACTTGTTGAAAATCGCCATGGCGTCTTCGTAATTGTTGGCGATTAAAATCTTGGGTCGCGTCCGCATGGTGAGCAGACGATGTTCCTCATTGAGACCCTCGCCAATCAGATTCTGGGTTTGAATTACAATCTCCTTGTAGAGAATTGGAAGGATGGATGAGAGGTAAAAGGGCGAATCCTCAACCATCAACACTACACGAATGCCGGCTGCATTTGTGTCATAATCGACATTGAGCCGGTCTTCGGCGTTTTTGATCAAGGCCACCAGAATATCCGAGTTGCCGGACCAAATAAAGGTGCGGTCGCAGCTGCCCGAGCGGCATGTTTCGATGGAGTCGTCCGGGGCCTGCATGTAGCGATGGGTCAACATTATGACCGGCAGGTCAGGCGCCACGCGCTTCACCTGTTGCTTCAGGGTAAACATATCCATACCCGTGGGACCCGGCATGGTGATCACCAGATCGAAATCTTTACTTTCTTCACTTTGGATAAGGGAGAGGGCCTCCTTGGCGGAAGAGACCCAGTTGAGTTTAGGAGGATGACTTAGGTTGAGGCCGCGATACTCGTTGACGATCTTCTCGGACAAGCGGCAGTCCGCCTCCATGATCCAGTGGTCATAAGGCGTGGATACCAGGAGAATCTCCTTGATTTTCTTGGCCATCAATTCATGGAAGATTTCAAAACGGGGATCAAAATCTTCAATAACGCTGTCCGCAGAATTTGACATATGACCAGCTTCTCAAGACGATGTAAAGTAGCCCGCACGAGATTACCATTAACACCACCGATGGCAGATATATCATTCAAGTCAAGGCGTCAACTAATACTCCGACCGCGAGATCAATCCTTCAATCCGGCATCTTAGGGGCGTTATGCAATACGCCCCTGCTACTGAGCCTGCCGGCGAAAATAAGGCGATGATCACGATGTTTCATTAGCGCAAACGGTGAGGCAACTGACAATAGCGACATCCAGTGTGGTACACATGGTAAGGTGAAAGGTAAATTGATTTTGTACAATTTGTCAACAACGTCCCCTGTTTCTCATAGGAGCCATTCCTGCGCCCCTAAAGCAATCAACTATAGCGGGTAAGCCCCGCCATTTCATTTTTCTGATATTTCTTAAAATTTTCAGCCTGCTCGAAAATCTCTTTATATACTTCATCCCGGTCAACCGGTGGATAGTCGTTCTCTGCCAAAAGAATAATCAGATCAGCCTTTAGTTCGGCCTTGATGTCGTCGCGCCGGCTCCAGTCGGTATACTTGGCCTTGTCATCGACAACCTTTTTTACCTCTTTGGCTAAATGCAGGAGTTTGTCTTCGGGGTATTCGAAATCGTACTTGTGCGCCAGGGCCTTGAGGATGTCATAAAAGGCTTTCTCTTCAAAATCGATTCCAAGATCGGCAAAGGACGCTTTTTCCTTTTTGAGTGCATGAAACAGGTCGATAATTTCATCCGTGAAATCTTCCAGCACGTTGCTCACCAGAACATCCTGTTCCTTGCGCTCGTTGTACCGCTCGACCAGGGCTTTGAACTTTTTGGAGAAATCGATTCCCATGATTTTGTTGATCCGTTTAAAATCGTCAATGGCTTTGGCCAGAAGCTGCTGTAAAATTTTTATTTTTGTATTGGGCAGCTTGATCTTCTCAATCTTGGCCAGATAGTCCTCATCAAAAAGGTCGATCTCCTTGCCATGCGCCTTGCCCATCTTGAATATCTCTTCCACACCGTCGCTGGCCAGGGCCTCCTTGATCATTGCCCGCACCTTGGCGTTCATCTGGGCGGTGTCGGGCGCATCGCCCTTGGTCAGCTTGAAAACGATGGACCGCACTGCCAGATAAAAATGAACATGATCACGCTCCGCCTGACTGAATCCATCACTGCCGCAACAGATGTCATAGGCCGCCTTCAAGCGCTGGACCAGGTACATGAACCGCTTTTCCTGTTTATTGGTGAGCATGGTAAATTCGGCCGCCATATTCAGGCACTGTAGCTGCGCGAGGGGGGTTCCCGTAAAATAGGGCGTGGTATCAAATGGATGCAAGATCTTACCCAGTAGATCAAGGTGGTCTTTCACCACCACGATGGATTGTTCGATCTCTTCAATGTTGGACGTGTCGGTTTTGGAATAGTGGGCCAGGGCCTTGTTCATCTGGCTTTTGATGCCGATATAGTCAACGATCAGTCCCTTTTCCTTATTCTCAAACTTGCGATTGACCCGCGAGATGGTCTGGATCAGGTTATGCCGCTGCACCGGCTTGTCGATGTAGAGGGTGTCGAGGAAGGGCACATCAAATCCAGTGAGCCACATATCGACGATAATGGCGATTTTGAAGTTAGACTTGCCGCTTTTAAATTGCCGGTCCATCTCTTTGCGATACGCCTTGGTGCCAAGCAGATCGTAGAGTATTTTGGAGTCATCCTTACCACGGGTCATGATCATCTTGATCCGCTCCATGGGTTTGATCTCCTTTTGCTCCCTCTCACTTAAACGTGCGCCCTCTTCGCAGGCCCTGATCTCGGCCCACGCCGGCCGCAGGTCTATGACCTCCTTATAAAATTCATAGGCGCTAGGACGGCTGGAGCAGACAAACATGGCCTTGCCTTTCACCGTCGCCCCCTCGCTCACCCGCTTTTCATAGTGTTCTACAAAATCAGCCGCCACGGCCTTGAGACGGTCAGGGTCACCCAGGATGGCGTTCATCTTGATGTTGGCCTTTTTACTCTCCTCGATCTGGTAGTCGCTGGCGCCCTGGTCGGCGCATTGGGCATAATAATCCTCGATCTCCTGCAATTTGGCGTTGTCCAGCAGAACCTTGGCCGCCCGCCCCTCGTAAACGATGCGGACGGTGATGCCGTCCCGTACCGATTCAGCCATGGTATAAGCATCAATCGGCGGCCCGAACACATCGAGGGTGGCGTCGATGGGCGTTCCGGTAAAGCCCACATATGTGGCATTAGGCAACGAGTCGTGCAGGTATTTGGCAAAGCCGTAGGTGCGCCTGACGCCCTCTTTTGTTACCCGCACCTTCTGTTCCAGATTCACCTGGCTGCGGTGGGCCTCGTCCGAGATGCAGATCACGTTGGTGCGCTCGGTGAGCAGCTCTGTGTCTTCGGTAAATTTATGGATGGTGGTCAGAAAAACGCCGCCGCTGCTTCGGTCCTGCAGCAGTTCGCGGAGGTGGGTGCGGCTCTCGACACTGGTCACCGCTGCATCGCCGATATAGCCCTTGGCCCCCACAAATTGGCCGGAAAGCTGGTCGTCCAGGTCGGTGCGGTCGGTGATGAGCACGATGGTGGGGCTGGCGAAATCGACGCTCTTCATCAACAATCGGGACAAAAAGAGCATGGTGTAACTCTTACCGCAACCCGTGGCCCCGAAATATGTGCCACCCTTGCCATCCCCTTCGGGACGGCGGTGGGCCTTGATATTAGCATAGAGTTTTGTGGCTGCGTAGTATTGGGGATAGCGGCAGAGAATCTTTTCTTCCTTGCGCGAACTATCGGGCAGGTAGATGAAGTTGCGCAGGATGTCGCGCAGGCGGTACGGGTCGAACATGCCCCGGATCATGGTATACAGGGAGTCGATGCCGTCTTTCTCGCTCAGATCACTGCCGTCGATCTTGCGCCAGCCGTAGTAAAATTCGTAGGGGGCGAAGAGGGAGCCGGCCCGGTTGTTCACCCCGTCGCTGATCACGCAAAAGCCGTTGTATTTGAAGAGCTCCGGGATGTCGCGCTTATAGCGCACCGTGAGCTGAACATAGGCGTCATAGATGGTGGCCTCTTCACGGATGGCGCTCTTAAACTCGAAGACCACCAAAGGCAGGCCATTGATATAGAGGATACCGTCGGGGATGCGTTTTTCATACCCCACGATATCGAGTTGGCTGACCATTTTGTATATGTTTTTGTCCGGCCCGTAGGTCGGTTGAAGATCGGCAACTACGGCGGCCACCTCGCCCTCCTTAGGGGTATGGAACGCCTCCAGATCCCCATAGTTGATGAGCTGGACATAGAGATCCTTCCGGCTGCGGTCCTCTCGCTTGAGCAGGAATCCATCGGCCACCATCTTCATGATCGCCTTGTTGGATTCGTACAGGTCCGAGGCCGGCAGGGTCTCTAACTTGCGGATGATGGCATCGATCTCGCCGGTGGTGATGTTTTCCTCGGCATACTGTTTGGACAGGAAGGTTATCAGATCCTCTTTGATGAGGACGTCCTCCGGCGCTCGGCTGAAAGACCCGCCAAGGACATGGGGGTAACCCTGCTTATTCAAAAGCTCAATGATGGCCTGTTCTAATTTTGCCTCAGTAAATTTCATGGGTCACCTGACAGGTTAATATCCGTTTCAATCTCCTCAACCGTAGGAAGAGAACCTTTTAATTCCTCCGGAAGGATTTCAGTCAGGGTAAATTCACTGATCCCCATGGGCTTATTGATATCCCTTAAGGCGAACTCTGTTTCGATTTTATTTTTATCCCGACAAAGCAGAATACCGATCGTCGGATTATCGTTTTCAGATTTTAAAAGAGAGTCTATCGAAGAGAGGTAAAAATTGAGTTTGCCCGCATATTCCGGAATAAACCGGGTATTTTTAAGTTCTATCACCACATAGCATTTCAGCTTGACATGATAAAACAGCAAATCAAGATAATAGTCGGATTCGCCAACTTCCAGATGATATTGGCGGCCAATAAAAGCAAACCCTTTTCCGAGTTCGAGAAGGAATTTTGTAATATGGGATATTAACTGGTTCTCTATATCCCGCTCATTATAGGGGTGTGTCAACGTCAGAAAATCGAACGCGTATGGATCTTTCAGTGCCTGCTGAGCCAAATCCGATTGCGGTTCGGGAAGCGCATGATTGAAATTAGTGATGGCCTTGCCCTTCCTTTCAAAGAGCTTGGACTTTATTTGTAGTGCCAGCACATCACGGCTCCAGCCGTTTTCAATGGTTTCGCGGATGTAAAAGAGGGTCTCCTGGTGGCCTGACAGCTTGTCCAGCAGAATCTTTATGTGACCCCACGGAATTTGGCCTCCAAGCTGGCGGGCAATGGGGGGCGCAATTTGTGCCCCGGCTTGAGGCACAATCTCCTTTTCCAATTGTGCCCCGACCCGGGGCACAATTGATTCCGACCCGGGAAAAGTTGAAAAGAAGTCATAAAATTTCCTGATATAATAGAGGTTTCGGCGGGAAAAACCCTTAATGCCCGGGAACTCATTTTGCAGATCACGGGATAGTTGATCGATAACCTTTGCACCCCATGTATTCTGTGCCAGTTTTCTTGAAATCGATTCTCCAAGTTCCCAATAAAAAATAATCAGTTCCTTGCTTGCCGCCAATGCGGCTTTTACCTGTGCTGATCGAATTTTTATCTTAATCTCTTTCAGCCACTCTTTGTATTCATTCGTATGTGGGAATTTATTCATGATATTTTCCCTTTGGGCTCATAAGGCCAATTCCTCCACCATTTTTTCGGCGTCCGGGATGCGGAGTTCGCCGGATAGGAGTTT
>CAZGPF010000033.1:0-9207 GCA_964527275.1 uncultured Desulfosarcinaceae bacterium | reverse complement strand
GTTATAGTTCGTGCTTTTTTGTGCTTTTTGCCATTACGCTGAGTAGTTACAAATTATTTTTGTACGGGCTCCCGCCAGACTCTTTTTCCAGGTGGGCGTTGACCTTTTCCATGGCCCGCATGAATGTCGCGCGCTTGTCGCGGGCATAGGGATTGAAGCGGTGCATGTCTTCGAATAACTGCCAGGTGTCGTTGTTGACCACCTCGAGGATGTGCAGCAGGCGTTTGTAGCCCTCGGTGTCTATCTCCAGGGGCAAGGCGCCAAATTCGGCCAGGGCCCGGCCGATAAAATGGGTCATGGCCAGGCTAACCGCAATCTCGCGGTCGTGCTGGTCTGGAGAGGTTTCGATGAGGCAAAGGCCCTGGTCTTCCAGCCAGGATCTGATCTTCAGGTAGCGCCTGGAGTCTATGCGCTCCGGGCAGAGCACCATCTTGTGCCCCGCAAGAGAGCCCCCGGCACTGTCCGGGCCGAACATGGGGTGGGTGGCCAGGATCTCCACTCTGGAGGGTAGCAGCGCGTGCATCCACTGGGCGGGGTAGGTCTTGACCGAGCAGACATCCACCACGGTGGTACCCGCAGCCAACAGGGGGGCGATCTGCTTCAGGGTTGCCCGTATGGCTGAGATGGGCACGCATAGGATGACGATCTTACGTCGGCATGCCGCCTCCAGGCTCACCAGCCTGCCGCCGGCCGTGGCGATATCATCGGCCTTGCCCTTGTCGCGGGTGTGGACCACCACCGTAAAATTCGCCGCCAGGTTCCGTACCGTCAAGCGGCCGAAACGTCCGTATCCGATCAGTCCGATCATAAGGCTCTTCTAATCCTTTCAAATGCCGCCTCGATCTCCGATTCATGCGCTCCGAAGCAGATGCGGATATGCCCCGGACCGCCGAAGGCCTCGCCGGGCATTACGGCCACACCGCACTGGTCCAACAGCCGCATCGCAAAGTCTTCGCTGCTCTCGCCGGGCTTTAAATGGTCCACCACGCGGGGGAAGAGATAAAATGCGCCCTGGGGTGGGACGCATGCGAACAGGTCAGCGGTCAAGTCCAGAGCCAGACGGCGGCGGCGCTCCAATATTTGCTTCTGCTGTTCGACGATGGTCTGGTCCATCTCCAGGGCTGCCAGGGCGCCGTACTGGGCAAAGGAGCAGACATTACCGCACAGATGGCTCTGGTGTTTGGCCATGGCCGTGATGATCTCACGGGATGCGGCGGCGAATCCGAGGCGGAATCCAGTCATGTTGTAGTGCTTGGAGAAGCTGCGGATGGTGATCACCCCCCTGGCTTCATCAGCCAGTCGTGCCATGGCTGCATGTTCGGCGCCGTCATAGACAAAGGCTTGATAGGCTTCGTCGGCCACCAGGTAGAGCCTATGCCGCAGGGCCATACCAGCCACGACCAGCAGATCATCCACGGGGTAGACCGCGCCGGTGGGATTGTTGGGCGTGTTGATCACAATCGCCTTGGTACGGGCGGTGATCGCTTTTTCCAGGGCATTCAGATCCAATTGATGGTCGTCTTGAGTTGGAACCAGAACCGGGGTTGCGCCGGCCAGTTTGATCTGTTCGCAAAAGCTGACCCAGCATGGTCGGGGCACTATGATCTCGTCACCGCCAGCGCACAAAACCTGGAAGAGGCTGTAGAGGGCCTGTTTGGCACCGTTGGTGATGATTATATTCTCCTGGCCGCAGTTTTCGACCTGCCGGGCCAGGCGCTCGCGCAGACCATCCATGCCGGCCACCGGACCGTAGCGTGTATGCCGGTCCGCCAGGGCCTTGCGCGTGGCGTCGATTACCGGTTGGGGCGTGTCAAAATCGGGTTCGCCCACTGCCAGATTGATGATGTCGCGGCCTTGCAGGCGTAACTGTCGCGCCAGGGTAAAGACCCGGTTGGTTCTGGATTCGCTGATAGCGCCGATGCGGGCGCCCAGATTCAGCCGGCCGACGCTCATGGTTGCAGGCTCCCGTAATTGCGCGCGGCCTGGCGCAACATGCTGTCCGCCAAAACCAGGGCCGCCATCGACTCCACGATGGGCACGGCCCGGGGCAGCACGCACGGATCGTGGCGTCCCTTGGCCACCAGGCGCGCTGGCCGACCGTCAAAGTCGGCACTGGTCTGCTCAAGGCCAATGGTGGCCACGGGCTTGAAGGCCACGCGAAAGTAGATCGGCTCGCCGTTGGAGATCCCGCCCTGGATGCCGCCGCTGTAGTTGGTGGCCGTTCCCAGGCGGTCACCCTTGCGTGCGAAGAGATCGTTGTGTTGCGAGCCTCGCAGTCGCGTGCCGGCAAATCCCGATCCGATCTCAAACCCCTTGGTGGCTGGTATGGAGAGCATGGCGCGTGCCAATTGAGCCTCAAGCTTGTCGAAGACCGGCTCCCCCAATCCCAGGGGAACATTGCGGCAGACGCAGGTGAGAACGCCGCCCAGGGAGTCCTTGTCCGCTTTGGCGGCTTCGATGGTCTCGATCATCTTGGCGGCCGGGACTGCATCCGGGCAGCGTACCAGGTTGCGATCCACGTCCGCCCTCGTAACCGAGGCCATATCCACCGCATCGGTGCTCACATGGGATACGGCGCTGACCCAGGCCACGATCTCCACTCCATAGGCCAAATGCAAGACCTTTTCGGCGATGGCACCAGCCGCCACCCGCCCGATAGTCTCGCGGGCGCTGGCGCGTCCACCGCCGCTGGCGGCGCGAATGCCGTACTTCATCTGGTAGGTGAAATCGGCATGCGAAGGCCGCGGCACCCGGCTCATCTCCTTGTAGTCGTCCGGGCGCTGGTCCCTGTTGGCAACCAGCAATCCGATGGGCGTGCCCAGGGTGCGGCCCTTTTCCACGCCGCACAAAATTGTCACCCGGTCTTCCTCCAGACGGTCGGTGGTCAGCCGACTCTGCCCGGGACGGCGCCGGTCCAGCTGCGTCTGGATATCGGCTTGATCCAACAATAGATTGGGCGGGCAACCGTCCACGACGGCGCCCACGCCCCTGCAATGGGACTCGCCAAAGGTGGTCGCACGAAAAATTTTTCCGAAGGTGCTGGACATGTTCTATCCTTTCGGGGCTCTATTGCTCGTTATTCTAATTGTATAACTGAGGCTATGATCTGCAGGGCGTCACCGCGCAAGAGGAGATCATAACAGCTCAACGGGCATACAGCTTTTCAAACACCTCCCAAAAGGTGGGGAACGACTTGGCCACACATCGGGGGTTCTTGATTTTGATGCCGGGCACCCTGAGGCCGGCCAGGGCAAAGCTCATGGCGATGCGGTGGTCGTCGTAGGTGTCGATCTTGGCGCCGCGAGGCTCGCCGCCCTCCACGTAGAGCCGGTTTTGCGTTGCGCGGGTCTTGATTCCCATCTTGGCCAGTTCTCCAGTCACGGCGGCCAGTCGGTCGCACTCCTTGGCCCGCAAGTGGGCCACGTTATCGATGGTCGTCGTGCCCTGAGCAAAGGCGGCTGCCACGGCCAGGGTGGGAACTGCGTCGGGCATGTGGCCCATATCCACGCTCACCCCTTTTAGCGCGCCGCCGGTGACGGCGATACCATCGTTTGTATCTTCCACCCGGCAACCCATTTGGCGCAGCACCTCCACCAGACCCACATCTCCCTGACGGCTGGCGGCGGTCAGACCCTTGACCTTGACCCGCGAACCGGTGATGGCGGCCGAGGTCCAGAAATAGCCGGCATTGGAGGCGTCCGGCTCCACGGTATAATCCCCGTGGCGATAGGCCTGGCCGCCGGGAACTTCAAAATAGGCATAGCCCCTGTGGGACAGTTTAACGCCGAAGGCCCTCATGATATCCACGGTCATGTCGATGTAGGGCCTGGAGACCGGGCCCTTTACCACTTCGATGGTCAACCCGCGTTCAAGACAGGGTCCAACCAGCAGCAGGGCCGAAAGATACTGACTGCTGAGGCTGCAGTCGATGGTGGTGGTGCCGCCTTGACCCCGCCGGCCTTCGATGATCACTGGCGGGCAGCCGTCGCCCTTGACCGAGCCGGCCCGGGCACCCATTTGGTTGAGACTGTATAGCAAAGCCCGCATGGGGCGTTGGCGCATGCGCCGGTTACCGGTGAGGGTATAGGGGCCATCACCCAGGATGGCCAATCCGCCGAAGAGGCGCATGGAGGTGCCCGAGTTGCCAAAATCGATGGGCCGTATCACCGGCTGGAACCGTCCACCCTGGCCATTAACCACAATGATAGATTCTCTTTCCTGGGCGCGGATTCCCATTTGACGCAGGCCGGCCAGGGTCAGCAAGGTATCTTCGCTACGCAGTGGGTTTGCGACGCCACAGACGCCATCCGACAAGGCGGCCGCGATCAAGGTCCGATGAGTATAGCTCTTGGACCCCGGCACATGAATGCCGACATCCGATTGGGTCGGTGCGGTTCGAATGCTGATCATGACTTCTCTTTTCGTCACACCATGTTTCTCCTGCCGCGCATGGCACGACACAGCTTTATAGCAGGCAGGTTGTCAAATCAATGCTCCATAGCTAGATATCGTAGTAGAGGAAAAATTCGTGTGGATGGGGGCGCAGTCTGACCGGGTTGACTTCGTTTTCGGTCTTGTACTGGATCCACATCTCGATGGCATCCGGGGTGAAGACATCTCCCTTGAACAGAAAGGCTTTGTCCTTATCGAGGGCGGCCAGGGCCTCCTCCAGAGAGCCCGGCGTGGACGGGATCTTGGCCAGCTCTTCGGGCGGCAGGCCGTAGATGTCTTTGTCCAGCGGAGGACCCGGATCGATCTTGTTTTCGATGCCGTCCAGGGCGGCCATGAGCAGGGCCGAGAAGGCCAGGTAGCCGTTGCACGAGGGATCGGGCGTACGGAACTCAATGCGTTTGGCCTTGGGCGATGCGGAGTACATGGGGATGCGCACCGTGGCGCTACGGTTGCGGCTGGAGTAAGCCAGGTTCACCGGCGCTTCGAAACCCGGCACCAGCCGCTTGTAGGAGTTGGTGGTGGGGTTGGTGAAGGCGCAGAGAGCATTGGCGTGCTTTAGGATGCCGCCGATAGCGTAGAGGGCTAGCTGGGAGAGACCGGCATACTTGTCGCCGGCAAACAGCGGATTACCCTCTTTCCAGATGCTCAGATGGGTGTGCATGCCGGTTCCGTTGTCCTCGAAGATCGGTTTGGGCATGAAGGTGACGGTGTGGCCGTGTTTGTAGGCCACGTTCTTGAGCACATATTTAAACCACATCAACTGGTCGGCCATCTGCAGCAGCGGCTTGAAGCGCATGTCGATCTCCGACTGGCCGGCGGTGGCCACTTCGTGATGCTGGGCTTCTATATCGATGCCCAGGCCTTCGAGTAACAGGGTCATTTCGGTTCGCAGGTCCTGGAACTTGTCGGTGGGAGGCACGGGAAAGTAGCCCTCCTTGTGACGCGGTTTGTAGCCCAGGTTGGGGCTCTCTTCCCGGCCGCTGTTCCATGTGCCCTCCACGGAATCGAGCTCGTAGAACGCCCGGTTGTGGCTCGATTCGAAGCGCACATTGTCGAAGATGAAAAATTCGGGCTCCGGTCCGATGAAAGCCGTATCGCCGATGCCCGTGCTCTTGAGATAGGCTTCGGCCTTCTGAGCAATATAGCGCGGATCGCGGGTGTAAGCCTCACGTGTGATGGGGTCCACGATGCTGCAGATCAGGACCAGGGTCGGCTCCTGGTAGAAGGGGTCCATCTTGGCCGTGGCAGGGTCGGGGATCACCAGCATGTCGCTGTCATGGATAGGCTGCCAGCCACGGATGCTGGAGCCGTCGAATCCGAAACCGTCTTCGAAGCTGGACTCATCAACTTCGCAGACCGGTACGGAAAAGTGCTGCCACAATCCCGGATAGTCCATAAAACGCATATCGACCATCTTGGCGCCACTCTTTTTGGCGAAAGCCAATACTTCCTGGGGTGTCATAGCTACTCCTTTCTTGTTTGTAACTACTCAGCGTAATGGCAAAAAGCACAAAAAAGCACGAACTATAACGATTGTATCTCGAACTGTAACTGCTCAGAGTGCTTTAGGTTCGGTCATTCAGGTCTTTTCATAATAGCATCGCTATATGGAAAGGCCTGAAGGGCCGAAGATGAAGTACTCTGAGTAGTTACTCTTGTTTTTAAATCGCATCCTGGCCTGTCTCGCCGGTTCGTACCCGAATGGCCTCTTCGATGTTGGTGACAAAAATTTTACCGTCGCCGAGTTTCCCGGTGAAGGCGGAAGATTTGATGGTGTCGATTACCTTGTCCGCCCAGTCGGACTGCACTACGATTTCGATCTTGAGCTTGGGGATGAAATCGACGACATATTCGGCCCCACGATAGATCTCCTTGTGTCCTTTTTGCCGACCGTACCCTTTGACCTGCGTCATGGTCATGCCTTGAATGCCGATTTCGTTCAAGGCTTCTTTGACATCGTCGAGTTTGAAGGGCTTGATGATGGCCTCGATTTTCTTCATGTTTGCATCCTCCCGCATTAGTAAAAAAAATGGATGGCTTAATTCAGCACCGCTTCAACGGTTTGTTTAATCATCCGCTCCTGTTGGCGTCGATTGACCTTCTCGCCGTCAAGGCCGCGCACATAGAAGACATCCACTACCTGGTCCACGCGGCTGGCCACCTTGGCCACCCAGATATTGAGTCCGCAGCGGTACAGGGCATCGGTGATTCGAAACAGCAGACCCGGGTAATCCCAGGCCGTGACTTCGATGATGGTAAAAAAACTGGAGGTCACGTTATTCACCACTACCTTTTGGATCCGGCTCCTGGTAAAGGGCTGGATGGAGCGAAAACGGCGCTGTCTTTGAATCAGCGCCTCGTTCAGGTCCAGCCCGCCATCCAGGGCGGCCCGCAACTGGGACGCGGCCGCGTCCCAGCGTTCCTCTTCGAACAGCTTGTCCGGCGGCGCATCGACTACGAAGATGTCCAGGGCGATATTGTTGCGCCAGGTGAAGATACGCAAATCCAGAATGTTGATATTGTTCAAGGTCAAGGTGCCGGCAATTTTGGAGAGCAGTCCGGGACGGTCCTGGGCGCAAATTGTGACGATGCGTTGATCCGTCTCCGCAGCCTTCTCTATGCGCCAGACGAAAGAGTCGTCGCCCAACTGTTCGTAGAGCCGGATATGGGCGGGGATCTCTCTTGCGGGCGTATGGAGCAGGTAGCGCGGCGACATATCGTCCACCACTCCCACCGGTTCCCCGTCGCCCTTGGTGCCGTTGACGCTCTTGCGCACGAGAGCCTTTTTTTGTTCAATGACGCGGGTGGCCTTAGGTGACGCCAACTCCCCATTTTCCAGCACATTGAGGGTCTTTAAAAAGAGTCCCCGCAACAGCGTAGCCGTCCATGTGTTCCAGGCCTTGGGGCCGGTGGCCATGGCATCGGCCACGCTCAGCAGGTAGAGCATTTTCAAATAGGAGCTCTTGCCGACGCGGCGGGCCAGCCAGATGGCCGTCTCTTCAGCATCGATATCACGGCGCGTGGCGGTTTCAAACAGCAGTAGATGCTCTTGCACTAAGAAGGTGATCGTGTCGATCTTTGCCTGGGCCAACCCTTTTGCAGTCAGCAGGACCCGGACCATTTTTGCACCACGCCGGGCATGGCCGCGGACTGGTTCGGCTTTGCCGATATCGTGCAACAGGGCAGCCCATAAGAGTGCTTTTTTAGCGCGCACTTGGGAGTAAATTTGCCTGAACAGGGGATCGCGCTCAGCGCTTTTTTCTCTGCCAATACGCTTAAGCATGAGCACTGTCAGCAGGAGATGGCGCGCCACCGGATAGAGGTGGTACTGATCAAACTGGATACGGTTCACTACACCCTCGAAGCCCGGTAGAAAATTGATCAGGAAGCGTGTGTCCAGCATGGCATTCAAAGGATTAAATTTTCCCCCCTTACGGGCCAACAACTTCTCGAACAACCGCACCGCCTCGGAGCTGTTGCGAAAACTCGGGTCGCCAATCAGATATCCGAAATCCTTAATCAGTCTATGCGCCTCCACATTCAGGGGGGCGTCATGCACGGCCGACTCCAGGAAGATTTTCACCAACAGGAACGGATCTTTCAGGATCGCTCTGGGCGAAGAAAAATTGAGCGTGCCGCGCTTGAACTTGAGCCCGTGGAGGCGGGTATGTTTCAAATGCTTTTTGCCCCGTCTGTGCAGTTTGTGCTTGTCCAGTCCATAGATGAAGACTTCATAGCACTGCTTGATAAATTCCATGCGTCCATGCAGCTTGCCCATCAACCGTTCCACCGGCAAATGGCCGCCGCCGCCTTCGACCTTCATCTTCTCCGCCAGCTGGGTCTGGTTTTCAAGGTACAACTGGTCGCATTTTCGCTGTGTCATCAGGTGCAACTGATTGCGTACCTGCCAAATGAAGTCCAGGGAGCGTGTCAGCTCCTGATATTCATCGTGAGAGAGGATGCCGAAGTACTTCAGGTCCGGCGTCTGCTTGATGGCCGACTTAATTTTGGAAATCCAGAGCAGCGTGTGGTAATCACGCAGCCCTCCCTGGCCTTCTTTCAGGTTGGGTTCCAACAGGTAGGAGGAGTCGCCGAAGCGTTCATGCTGAGCGCGGTTGCTGGCGTGGAGCCGAGAGATGATCCGGCGCCGGTCGCTGCCGATCAATTTTTCACGCACCATTTCCGTCATCTGGTGGTAGAGGGGTGAGACACCGCAAAGAAAGCGACCGTCAAGCAGCGAAGTGAGCACCTCGAAATCGTCGCGCGCCAGACTGAGGCACTCGCCGATGCTACGGGTGGCATGGCCCACCTCCAGACCGATGTCCCATAGCGGGTAGACGATCTCACGCACCAGGGATTCGGCCGCAGCCGGAACCTCTTTCTCAAACAGGAACAACAGGTCGATATCCGAAAAAACGCACTGCTCGCTTCGTCCATACCCGCCCAGGGCGATCAGGGCATAAGGGTTGCGCATGATGCCCATGCGGGGCCCCACGTCGCTCTGGGCGAAGCTGGCCAGGAAATAATCATCTACCAGCGCGGCATGGGCCGTTACAAATTTGTGGGCCGCCATACTGTCCACCCGGGTCAACAGCGCTTCCCGCCGGGCATACAGCCGGCCGCTGGGGGTGGCGTGCGCGTTCGATTTTTGCGAAGCCATCATCGATCAATATCCTTGATGCCTAACCGTGAATTAAAAACTTTGTAACTACTCAGCGTAATGGCAAAAAGCACAAAAAAGCACGAACTATAACG
>CAZGPF010000032.1:0-9366 GCA_964527275.1 uncultured Desulfosarcinaceae bacterium | reverse complement strand
AAAACCAGATCAACTTCCGGTAACCGATGCCGGTTAAACTACATCTATTACAGGGTAAATATGAGTGTGTCTCTTTCAACCAACAGAAACAAGCAGCCTTTCTGGATCGGTGATACCGACCACCTGAATGCCGAGGCGGATGCCTTGCCGGCGGCGATTGCCATGGTCCGAAAGCCCATCTATGTCGTTGACCACAGCGGGCAAACGGCCGTGGCCC
Organism: uncultured Desulfosarcinaceae bacterium; assembly: GCA_964527275.1. GTDB lineage: Bacteria > Desulfobacterota > Desulfobacteria > Desulfobacterales > Desulfosarcinaceae > JARRKU01. Next base: position 9,149 of record CAZGPF010000032.1, on the reverse strand, counting down.
ATCGTGGTGCCATGACTTGGGAACGGGCCGCTGGCCCGGCAGGCCAACGCCTGCCCCTGATCGGATATGTCCCACCGCTGCACCCCGCCGAGCTGGGCGATGCCGGGTTCAAACGCGATCTGGGGATCAAGTATGCTTATGTCGTTGGTGCCATGGCCAATGGCATCACATCGGTGGAGATGGTGGCCGCGGCTGGAAAGGCCGGCATGGTGGGTTTTTTTGGTGCCGGGGGCCTCTCCCTGGAACAGATCGAACAAGCCATTGACCGACTTGATGCCTATGCGGGCGTCTTCCCTTACGGCTTCAACCTGATTCATAATCCCAGCGACATGAACCTGGAGATGGCCACGGCGGAACTCTATATCCGAAAAAAAATCAGCCTGATCAGCGCATCTGCCTATTTAGGCCTCACCCTGCCCCTGGTCTACTATCGGATCAAAGGCATCCACCGCACTGAGGATGGCCGCATCATCTGCCCGAACCGCATCATCGCCAAAGTATCCCGCTTCGAAGTAGCCGCCAAATTTTTTGCGCCGCCGCCGCGCGGCCTGTTGGACCAATTAGTGTTCCAGGGCAAGATCAGCGACCAGGAGGCTCGTCTGGCCCGTCAGGTACCCATGGCCCAGGATATCACCGCCGAAGCCGACTCCGGAGGACATACCGATAACCGTCCGGCCTTAACCTTGCTGCCGACCCTCATGGCCATGCGGGATCAAGCCGTGAAAAAACACGGATTCAAGACACCTCTGCGAGTGGGACTGGCCGGTGGCATCGCTACGCCGGACGCCGTAGCCGGCGCGTTTGCCATGGGAGCAGCCTATATTCTCACGGGTTCGATAAACCAGGCAGCCGTGGAGGCCGATACCTCCGACTTGGTCCGCGAGATGCTCGTCCAGGCTGAACAGGCCGACGTGACCATGGCCCCGGCGGCGGACATGTTTAAAATGGGTGTCAAGGTACAGGTGCTGAAGCGCGGCACCATGTTTGCCATGCGGGCGGGCAAACTCTATGAACTCTATCGTAACTACGACGCATACGATCAGATCCCACCTCGGGTCCGCGCCATGCTGGAGCGCAATATATTACGCCAAAGCTTTGCCTCTGCATGGGAAGAGACGCGTCAATTTTTCATGGAGCGGGATCCAAGCCAAATCGACCGGGCCGAAAAGGATCCCAGCCATAAGATGGCCCTGGTCTTCAGATCCTATCTGGGCAGGGCTTCCCTTTGGGCCAAGAGCGGATTGACAGACCGTAAAATCGACTATCAGATCTGGTGCGGCCCGGCCATGGGTGCTTTCAACGCCTGGGCGCAAGGATCGTTCATGGAACCGGCCAGTGAGCGGACCACGGGCGCCATCGCCCTGAACCTGCTATACGGCGCCGTGTTTTTTACCCGCTGCATGGGCTTGAAAAATCAAGGGGTTCAACTACCAGCTGAACTATTGACCTATAAACCATTGCAAATCAAACAGATCGAGTCATATCTCTCGACATAACTCTCCATCAGCCCGCAATTGATCCATAAAGGCCTGGCGCAAATAATAGATGAACTGCGCCCATGCGTGGGTGGTATGAGCAGCCCGCTTCTCCTCTGGTTGCAAATTGATTGTCGATAGTCTATGTAATCCTCAAACTAACATCACCCCGAGACCTATATAATGAACAGACCACAACCCCGGCAAGTTCCGGTGGCAATCATCGGCATTGGCTGTATCTTCGCTAAATCTCCGGATCTGAAATCCTTTTACCACTTGATCACCCAGGGCGTGGACGGCATCACCGACCCGCCTGAAACTCATAGACACTTGCACGACTACTTTGATCCAGATCCCAAGAAACCTGATCATATCTATTGCAATCGCGGCGGCTTTCTGCCCGCCATTGAATTCGACCCCACGGAGTTTTCAATCCCCCCCAATGCCATCGAAGCCACGGACACCTCTCAACTGTTAGGGCTGGTGGCGGCCAAACGAGCCTTGGCAGATGCCGGCTACGGGGACCACGGCAAGTCTTTTGACCGTGACAAAGCCAGCGTTATCCTGGGAGTCACCGGAACTCAGGAACTGGTGATCCCCTTGGGAGCGCGGCTGGGCCATCCGATCTGGCGGCGGGCGCTGGAACAGTCGGGCGTCCCAGGTGAGCAGGCGGAGGAGGTCATCCAGCGCATTTCAGATGATTATGTCTCCTGGCAGGAGAACTCTTTTCCCGGCTTGCTGGGCAACGTAGTCGCCGGCCGAATTGCCAACCGGCTCGATTTCGGCGGAACCAATTGCGTGGTGGACGCCGCCTGCGCCAGCTCATTCGGGGCCTTGCACATGGCACTGCTGGAGTTGAGATCCGGCCGAAGCGCAATGGTGCTTACCGGCGGTGTTGATACCATCAACGACGCCTTCATGCACATGTGTTTTGCCAAGACCCAGATTCTATCCCCCACCGGCGATGTGCGTCCTTTTTCAGCCAGGGCGGACGGCACCGTACTGGGCGAAGGTATTGGCCTTGTTGTCCTCAAGCGCCTGGCCGACGCCGAGAAGGACGGTGACCGCATCTATGCAGTCATAAAGGGCTTGGGATCTGCCAGCGACGGTAATTCCCAGAGTATCTATGCGCCGCGCGTCTCGGGCCAGGCCAAGGCACTGCGCCGGGCCTATGGCGACGCCGAAATCGATCCGGCGAGTGTCTCCCTGGTAGAAGGGCACGGCACCGGAACCCAGGTGGGCGACCAGGTTGAATTCCAGGCCCTGCGTAAAATATTCGGAGAACAGTCTCGCAATGGCGACCGCTGCGCCCTGGGATCGGTGAAGTCCAACATCGGGCACACCAAGGCCGCCGCCGGAACCGCCGGCTTGATCAAGGCGGCCCTGTCACTCTACCACAAAGTCCTTCCGCCCACGCTTAAAGTCGATGCTGCCGATCCCAAACTGGAGGTCGAGACCAGTCCCTTTTATATCAATACTCGCCTGCGGCCGTGGCTCTGCCCGGAAGACACCAAGCGCCGCGCCGGGGTCAGCGCCTTTGGTTTCGGCGGCAGCAACTTCCACGCGGTCCTGGAAGAGCATCAGCATGCAAAAACAGAAACTTCCTGGGACGGGTCCATTGATATCGCAGCCTTTTCAGGCGACGACGACTCCGTGTTGCATGATCAGCTTGAGCGCTTTACCGCCCAGGTCCTTGAGCGACCCGGGATTTATAAAATCGGCAAGCTGGCCAAGCTCAGTCGCAAGACATTCGACGGCCAGGCCCCTTGCCGAATGATTGTAGTGCTTGATTTAACCGACGGTTATGCCCGCATGGCCCAAACTTGCGAGGACGCCGCGCGACAATTGACCAACCCAAACGCGAAAACGCACCCTTCGATCTTTATCGGCCGAGGGAGACCCGCAGGCGGTCTGGCTTTCCTGTTCCCCGGGCAAGGCAGCCAATATACGGGCATGGGACGTGATGTGGTCTGTGGTTTCCCGTCCAGCTTCGAGGCTTTGAGGGCCGCAGCGGCCTGCTTCGATGGTGGCCAGCGCCTGGTGGATTTAATCTATCCGCAGCCCTCCCTGGATCAGCCTGCTGCGGAAGAGCAGCTTCGCCAGACCGATGTTGCCCAGCCCGCCATCGGCGCGGTGAGCGTGGCCCTGCTCAATGCGCTTGCCAGCTTCGGCGTCGAACCCGAAGCCACCTGTGGCCACAGCTATGGAGAGCTGGTGGCCCTGTATGCGGCCAGCTGGATGACCGGCGAAGAGCTATGGACCCTATCGGCCACCCGTGGGCGTCTGATGGCTGCGGCCGGCAATGGCGACGGGCGGGAGGGGACCATGCTGGCGGTCAAGGCCCCCCTTGAGGAAATCGACGCCTTGGTTCAGACTCTGGACGCGGAGATCGTACTTGCCAATCGTAACAGCGCCTCCCAGGCGGTCCTCTCGGGCAGCCTGACCGCAATCGAAGCCGCCGAAAAGGCCTGCGCGACCAACGACTGGCCGGTCACGCGACTTCCGGTAGCGGCCGCTTTTCACAGCCCCCTGGTGGCCCAGGCCCGACAGCCCTTTACCCAGGCTGTGGCCGGGGTTCAATTTACCCCCGGGGCAATAGAGGTGATGAGCAATACGCGCGGGGCAGCCTACCCGAAGCAATGCGATGAGATTCAAACCATCCTGGGAAGCCAGTTGGCCGAGCCCGTAAATTTTAAAGACAATATCAGCGCGCTATACGAGCAAGGCATACGGACATTCGTCGAAGTGGGGCCCAAGTCGGTCCTCACCCGTCTGGCAGATGAGTGCCTGGAAGGCAAAGCGGCCTATACAATGTCAATGGACCGCTCTGCGGGTCGGAGGTCGGGGATCGAGGATTTGGCTACGGTGCTGGCAAACCTGGCCGCCTTGGGACATACTGTGGCTTTGGATCGCTGGGAGAAACCCATTAGCAACCATCGCAAGGCACGCATGGCGATCAATCTTTCAGGCGCCAATTACCGCCAGCCCCAGGCCGCGTGGCCCGACAAAAATAGATCTGGCCGGCCCCATGTGCCGGCTGATCGAGAAGTAGATGGGGTCAAAGTCAAACCGTCACCCGCGCAAACTAACCGCCGCCTGATTGATCAGACCCCCTTGATGTCGGTGCGATCCGAGCCGCCGGCCCCATATGGAGGGACTGACCAGGCGGATGGCCGGCTCCGTTCTCGGAGAGAGCCCGTGGCCGCCTCTGCCTTGACGACCGTCCAACAGGGGCTGGAATCTATCCAGGCGTTGCAGGCCCAGACCAGCCGGGCCCATGAGAAGTTCCTGGAAACCCAGGCCGAGGCCAGCCGAACCCTGCAGCAGATGATCCAAGGCATCCGGCAATTGGCGCTCCCCAATGGAGAGTTTGAAACCCAAACCATCGCCACGCCGCCGCCGGCTCCAGCAGAGCCCCCGAAGCAGCCATCGACCGGGTTGCATAATGCCCCCGTAGTGGAGCACACCGTCCCGGTGACCCTTGATCCGATTGATAAGCCTACGAATAAAAACACCTCTGATATCGCCGCCATAGAGAAAACCATCCTGAAAATTGTCAGCGAACTGACAGGCTATCCTGGTGAGATGCTGGGACTGGATATGGACATTGAGGCCGACCTGGGTATCGACTCCATCAAACGGGTGGAGATCCTCTCGGCCCTGGAAGAGCAGATGCCAGAGCTTGCCAAGGTGACGCCCGACATGGTGGGCAGCCTCCAGACTCTGGGCCAGATTTGTGACTATTTAAATGGTGCCGCATCAGAAACCGGGGCGACCACGCAAACAACCTCAACAGCGAACATCAGCGCCACGCAGTCCGATGCGGACCTCAATCCCGCCCTCGGCCGCCAGGTGTTGACGACGGTAAAATTGCCGCCCTCAGAAGCCGGTCAGTTAGACATACCCGATAATTCCCGGGTTATCGTGGCCGGGGGTTCTCAATCTCTGGCGGATGCCTTGACCCGCATTCTGGCCGCCATGGGTATCGCAGCCCGCCATCTGGCGGAGCCCGCAGAGGTTGAGCCCGAAGTGCCCCTGGCCGGGATCATCCTGCTTGCTCCCCTCTCGGCGCAAAGCGCTTTTCAGTGGGCCCAGGTGTGCCATCCGCACCTGATACGCGCGGTCGGACCCCGCAAGCCTTTCGTCGTTACAGTCTCCTTCCTCGACGGTGCCTTCGGCTTGGCCAAAGCCAGCATCGAAAACCCCGAGCAGGGCGGATTGGCGGGTCTTGTCAAAACCGCAGCCATCGAATGGCCCCAGGTACGCTGCCTGGCCCTGGATATCGATCCGCAATGGCGTGATGCGCAAGCAGTCGCGCGGGCCATGGTGGCTGAAATTTCCATAGCCCATGAGCATGCCGAATTAGAAATCGGGCTGTCGATAGATAGTCGTGTGGCCCTCAGGCTGATGGCCGATCCCATCAAGAATGAGGCCCTGCGCCTCGATTTGCCGGCTCAGGGTGTGGTGGTGATAACCGGCGGAGCCCGTGGAGTGACTGCCGCCGCCGCCCTCTCCCTGGCGGAGCATACCTCTTGTGGCCTGGCATTATTGGGACGTTTCCCGGAGCCGACCCCGGAACCGGCCTGGCTGAGGCCACTGACCACTGAATCAGATATCAAAATGGCCATTCTGGAAAACGTTTTCCAGGGACAAGCACCCGCGCCCCGAGAGGTGGAGGCCATGCATAGCCGATTGATGGCCAATCGCCAAATCGCGGCGACCATCAAGGCTCTCAAACAGAGAGGTGCGCGGGTGGCCTACTACTCTGTGGATGTTCGGGATGCCGCCGCCGTGGACCGCTGCCTGGAGACTGTTCGTCGACAACTAGGTCCTGTCAACGGTATCATACACGGCGCCGGCGTGGTGGAAGATCGGTTGATCGTAGACAAGACCCCGGAGCAATATCTCAAGGTCTATGCCACCAAGGTGGAGGGCGTGTATGCCTTGCTGAAGGCCGTCCGCAATGATGACCTCAAATACCTTGTGCTTTTCTCATCGATGAGCGCGCGCATGGGTAACCAGGGCCAGGTCGATTACGCCATGGCCAACGAAGCCCTCAACAAGATCGCCCGCCAAAAGGCGGCCCAGCTCAAGAGTTGCAAGGTGGTGTCGATCAACTGGGGACCTTGGGACGGTGGCATGGTCGGCCCTGGTCTGAGGCGCAATTTCCTGAACAATGGCGTCGAGTTGATTCCCCTGCAAGCCGGAGCACGGGCCATGGTTACCGAGATGTTCGCTCCAGAGGCAGATGCCGTCGAGGTGGTTATCGGCGCTTCGCTTCCGACGGCACAACAGGTAGACGAGACATCAGCCGCAACTGCCTTGATGGCGGACGATCTCTGCCCGACATTCAAGCATAAGGTGAACGTTAAGCAATATCCCGTTCTCCAATCCCACCTGTTGAACGGGCGTCCTGTGGTGCCGCTGGCCTTGATAACCGAATGGTTGGCCCATAGCGCCATGCATGACAATCCGGGTCTCTCCCTGCTGGGCATCGACGATCTTCGGCTTCTCAAGGGGATTGTCCTGGATAGCGACGACAAACAGGTCCGTATGCTGGCCGGTAAGGCCGAGCGCAAAGGCCGTAACTTCTCGGTCGATGTGCAGATCCGGGATGCCGGAACCAAGGGACCTTCCGTGGTACACGCCAGCGCCAGGACGATATTGACAGATCGTCGTCTGCCCTCCCCGCCGGCCTTCAGGGCCAACGGCCACCTTGATGCCGACGGTTCGTCACCTTCACTAAGCGATATCTACGATCAGGTATTATTCCACGGCGAGGACCTGCGGGGTATTCAGGAGATATTGCGACTTCGCGATGACGGCATGAGCGCGCGTCTGGCCGGGGCTCCACCGCCATCGAGCTGGGCCGAGGCTCCCTTGCGCAGTCGTTGGATCGCCGATCCGCTGGTGTTGGATTGCGCCTTTCAGATGGCCATCATCTGGAGCCATGCGCGATTGGGTCAGCCGTGCCTTCCGAGTTATGCGGCCTCATATCGCCAGTATGCCCACCGCTTCCCCAAAGAGGGCGTCACGGCGGTACTGGCGGTCCAAAAACACGACGATCACAAACTCGTGGGAAATTTCACCTTCCTCAACAGCCATCTGGAGATAGTGGCCGCTTTGGAGGGTTACGAGGCGATCATGGACCCGCTGTTGGTCAATGCCTTCAAGGCCGCCTGATTTTTTCTGAGTACATCATGAATTGACTGCTGCCCGATAGAGGGTCGCCTTGCCGGAGACGCTATAGCGTTTGATGCCGGCGGGGACCAGCGCCGATTGTCCCTGGGACAGGTCCAGTCGTTGAGCGCCATCGCTCCAGAGGATGACCGCCCTGCCCTGATAACATAACAAAACTTCGGGAACTCCGGTTGTGCGCGTCGGTGAACAGGGATGCCCGTCCGATACCTGAAATAGCGACAGAACAAATTCGGCAGCCTGGCTGGGGTATAAGCGTTCTCCGGTGCGCTGGATGCCGCCTTCCATGATTTTTGGTTTCCGTGGTCTGAAATCCAGTACCTTTAATAGTTCCAGAACATCTACATGTTTGGGCGTCAAACCGCCCCGTATAGTATTGTCGCAATTGGCCATCACCTCTATGCCCACACCGTCGAGATAGACGTGCAACTGTCCGGCGGGCAGATAAATAGCCTGGCCGGGCGCCAGTTTCACAAAATTGAGTAGCATCGGGGATAAGACGCCGATATCGTGCTTGTGATGTTCGGCCAGGCGAAGAATCCAAAGGACCACTTCGGTGTGCGTTTGCATTGCGGTCAGGTTTTGAAGCGCCTTTTTGATCAGTGCCGCGCGTGGATTCCGATCCAGGGTCAGTATATGCCGGAGAAAGGATTTGATACCCTTCTTGGTCAGGATGGTAAGGGCGCTATTGAATTCCGAGGGCCACACAGGACCCAATAGCGCCATGATTTTAGGAATACTGCGAAAACCGCAAAGCGCCCTGAAAGGTGTGAGGGCGCATATACATTCGGGTTTATGCTGATCGTCCTTGTAATTGCGATGGAGCGCGTCGATTGCGATGCCGGAGGCATTTTCGTGTTGAAATCCGGCCTGGGCCTGGGCCTTGTCTGGATGGGCCTTAAGGGAGAGCGGCTGATCTGCGGCCAGCACCTTGAACAAAAATGGCAGCCTCTTGTCGAATCGCGCGCTGACTTCGGGTCCCAACAATTCGGCCGGATATTGTGAGATGAGCTGATCCAGGGCCTGCCAGCGTTCCTGATACCAGATTTGGGAAGGCGCTTTGTGATGGGCGCCCATCCACAATTCAGCCTGGGGGTGGTGTGACGGCACAGGTTGCCCCAAAAGGGAGGCAATGGCGGTGTGAGAACCCCAAGCATAAGGTTGAATGCTGTTTTTCATCAAGCAGATCTGGTTCATTAGCGCCCTTAATAAGCCTGTATAGTTCCTGAACGCCCCCTCCCCTTGCCGGAGAGCGGTCTGATACCATGCATGCTCATGTTGCAACGTTCAGATACTATATAGCATGTAACGGTGCGCATGGGTTAGTCAAATTCAAATGCCGTGACTATTTCAATATTTTCTTGAATGTCAGACTACTTTTCAACCGGATGACGCCTTCCGAGGTGTAAAATCATTAACGCTACGTAACTACTCAGCGTAATGGCAAAAAGCACAAAAAAGCACGAACTATAACGA
>CAZGPF010000031.1:0-9420 GCA_964527275.1 uncultured Desulfosarcinaceae bacterium | reverse complement strand
CCTCCAAATCCCCCTCCGCCCCCTCCAAACCCTCCAAATCCCCCACCACCTCCAAACCCGCCGCCCATGTACATGCCACGGCTTCGATGGCTTGCCATGTGACCGAACGAGAGTGGTCCGCCCATGAGGCTCATCAGGAAGCCGCCTCCGAGTCCCAGGGGGATCAGGGCCAGTATGGCCCAAAGGCCCACATTCAGGAAGAGGGCTCCGGCAATGGGTGCCAGCACGCCGCCGGCGACCGCGCCGAGGGGTCGATTGGCGCGGCCCAGCATGTTGACGAACAGCACCAGGGCGATCAGACCCATGAATCCGGGTGAGGCCCCGCGTCTAATTGAGCGTCGCGAGGTCGTGGCCGGCGCTTTGAATTCGCCCCGCACCACCCCAACGATAGCGTTGACACCGGCGATGATGCCTTGATCGAAGCGGCCCATCTTGAATCGCGGGACGATCACATTGCGAATGATGCGGCCGGCTAGCAGGTCGGTGAGCTTGCCTTCCAGACCGTAGCCAACTTCGATGCGGATTTTGCGCTCTTTTTTAGCGATCAACAGCAGCACGCCGTTGTCCATCTCTTTTTGTCCCAGTTGCCACTGCTCCACAACGCGCATGGAGAACTCTTCCAGGCTGTCGCCCTGTAGGGAGGGAACGGTGAGGAGCGCCAGTTGGGTGGAGTCGGACTGCTCCAATTGCGCCAGGGCCGCTTCCAACTGGCGTTCGGTGGTCGGATCGAGCAGGCCGGCCAGGTCGTTGACTCGGTTCTTGAGCGCGGGAACCTCCAGCGCACGAACCGTCACGGTCCAGATGGAGAAGAGCGGTAGTATGACAACCATAAGAAATATAGCGATCTTGGCGCGCCGGACCCAGTCAGGATACATTGCTGGCCTCGCTTAGAACTTAATTTTCGGCGCTTGCTGGGCGCCGCTTTGGGCTTTGAAGTACTCCTTGCGCTCAAGATGCAGCAACAGGCTGTTGGTCAAGGAATTGGGAAACTTGCGAATGGCGCCGTTGAATTGCTCCACGGCCTTGTTATAGCGCTGACGGGCGACGTTGATGCGGTTTTCTGTGCCCTCCAACTGGTTTTGCAGGTCGAGAAAGTTCTGGTTGGCCTTGAGGTTCGGGTAGCGTTCCACCACCACCATGAGTCGCGACAGGGCCGACGACAGCCCACCCTGAGCCTGGAGCATCCGCTGCATTGCCTGGGCGTTGCCCAGATCCTTGCTGGATAGCTGTACGCTGGTGGCCTTTGAGCGCGCTTCGATGACGGCCTGCAGGGTATCTTTTTCATGGGCGGCATAGCCTTTGACCGTGGTCACCAGATTGGGGATCAGGTCGGCCCGGCGCTGCAAGTTGGCCTCGATGTCGCTCCAGGCCTTGAAGACGGTCTCTTCCAGCAGCTGCAGGCGATTATAGCCGCAACTGGTCACCATCAGGGTCAGCATCAGAATCACGACTATGCGTATCGTCGGTTTGGGCATGTTCTCCTCCGTTCAGGGTTCAGGCGTTGGTGAAGGCTGGTTGGCTTATAGCCCTTACTGGCAAGAAATTCAACTTTTTGATGTGGGATTTGTCATGGTCTGCCCAGGGCTTCCATTAAAGTGGTGTGGAAACGAGACAAAATAATCCCCTCTCCTGGAACTATAACCGATCTGTTTGCGGTTGTCTTGGAGTGTAAGACGATATACAGAGGATAAGCTCGTGGATTTTAATGCAAAGCTCATAAGATGCAGGCAGGCTGCGACCTCACCAATTTTTTCTAAGGGCAGGACCAAAAATGTCGTGACCTGTTTGACAATTGGGGCCTCTATCACTCAGCGAGGGAGATACCACCGATGATGCGGCGAATAGTGACTGCCGGCAAAGAAGCCATATGGATCATGCTGACGGCCCTGGTGCTGGCGGCCGGGGCTTATGCCTTGCGTCCCGGCCCGGCGCAAAAAGGTGCCGATGCGGCGGGCGGTGTCACGCACAACCAGATTTCCATTGAAGCCGCGGCCGACTACTTCAGGCAAGGCACAGCCGTGTTCGCCGACGCCCGGTCGGACAACTTTTTTAGGGCCGGTCATATCAAGGGCGCCTTGAACCTGGATCCAGATCTGTTCGACACTTGGTCCGAAGCGGTCTTCTCACAAATTCCGGCCGAAACGGCGATCATTACCTATTGCGACGGCGAACGCTGCGCCCTCAGCCTGCATCTATCCGAGAAGCTGGCCTGGCTGGGATATGAGAAGGTGTTCCAATTGCAAGGCGGCTTGCGCCACTGGCAAGAGCGCGGACTACCCACCGCCGTCGGCGAGCGGTGAATAATCGAGCGCCAGGTACGGCACTCCCACGATGAGACATGACTACGGAATGTGGGCCGTGCCGGTCGGGATTGCATACCAGCAGGTACACGGTTCGACCCTGCCCCTCCCTTGGCGGGAGGGGAGTAGGGGAGGACAAAATTTCATCCCAGCCAAGCCTGCCGGATTGTTCCCAAAACCGTTCCCCTGTTTTACAGCCCATCACTATCCAAGGCCACATTCCATCCCCCCTTCCCGCGCTCAAATTGCTTTGGACGTCATTGCGGCGCAGGCCGAAACCGATTGTCGGGTCAAGGACCCCGGCTTGCACCACAGTGACGTGAGAGCAGACTTTTTGCAGAAAGTGATAGCAGCAGTGCGGGAGCCATGCAGGCGCTATGCTTATCCTCAGCCGGTCTACTCGGGCCGTGGCTTTGGCGGGTTGAGCATGCCCAAAAGCCTCATCTTGCGGTATAGCAAGGTTCGATGGATGTTCAATGTTTCCGCTGCCAGAGACCTATTCTGGTTGGCTTCGGCCAGCGCATGCTCAATGGCATATTTTTCCGCTGCACGCATATAGGTTTTCAGGGCCGGACGGTTTTTTATCACGGGTGGCGGCGGTAACGGTGAGTGCAGATAATCGGGCAAATCCGCGGGTTTGATTTTGTTGCCGCTGGTGGAGAAGGCTGCGCGTTCGAGGACATGCAGCAGTTCACGACCGTTTCCCGGCCAACTATATTGTTCCAGCAGGTGGTAAGCGTTGGCGGAGATGTTGATACTCTCGTCGCGGTATTGATCGACGATCTTTTTCAGAAAAAAATCTGCCAGGCAGCGAATGTCTCGACGGCGCGTTCTGAGGGGCTGGATGTTCAGGGGAATGCCGTTGAGCCGGAAGAAGAGATCGCGCCGAAAGCGGCCGGCTTGCATCAATTGCTCCAGATCGCGGTTGGTGGCGGCGATCACTCGGAAGTCAGAGGAGATCAGTCTATTGCTGCCGATACGCTCGAACTCCTTCAACTCCAGGACCCTGAGCAGTTTGGGCTGCATTTCCATGGGCATATCGCCGACCTCATCAAGAAAGATCGAGCCCATATGGGCCAATTCAAACTTGCCGGCCCTGCCTTTCCTGTCGGCGCCGGAAAAGGCGCCCTTGTCGTAGCCGAACAACTCGGACTCAAACAACTCCCTGGGGATGGCGGCGCAATTTATGCGCACAAAGGGATAGGCTCTGCGTGCGCTTTCGCGGTGGATCGACTGGGCAAACAACTCCTTACCGGTGCCGGATTCACCCGTGATTAGCACCGGCAGGACACTATTAGCCGCCTTAATGGCTTGCTTTTTCAGTAGATTAATGGCCCGGGAGTCGCCGATAATGTCATCAAGGCTGTAGCGCGTGGCATGGATAGATGCCAGTTCGCTCTGGACGGCCTTCAATTTGGATTCGAGATAGACCAGCTTCTCGGCAAGTCTGGCAACCGTCGAAGCGCTGTCGAACAGCACCAGGCCCAGTACGGCCACGACCCGGCCCGCCTCCTTGATGGGTATGCGCTGCACCAGAAGGCCAATGTTATTGAATTTGTGAGGATAATTGATTTCAGCTTGACCGGTTTCGGCCACAATATGCAGCCGGGTGTTCGATATCACTTCCGTGGCATGTTTACCGATGGAGTCTTGAATGCGGATGTTCAAAAAGCGGGCATAGGTCTCGTTGAGATAGATGATGTTGCCCTTGGCGTCGGAGACGATGACGCCGATCCGCATATCGTCCAGCAGTTTTTTATAGAATCCATCTGTTTCGAATAGTTTATCCATCGTTGTTCATCAGCCCACCAGGTGCATTGTGTTGCAATTTTGATACAAGCTTAGCCCATTACAGCACAAACACAACACAATCATTGAGGCCGCCGCATCTTTACGGGCGGCGGTCCATTTTATACGCCACCCGCCGCCCATTTGCGGCACCGTGGCCAGGCATTCAAATAGATCTAGCGTCTTCTCAAGGTGGTAACACAGTTTGTGGCGCCGGAGCCGCCCACGTTGAAGACCACGCCGGTTTCCGGCTGCCCATTTTTCGGACGGGCGCCGATGGGTTCGCCCACCAGTTGTTTGTAAGCCAGGGTATGCATGGAAGCGCCGGTGGCACCCACCGGGTGTCCCTTGGCTTTGAGGCCGCCCGACAAGTTGATGGGGCAATCTCCGTCCGGCGCATATTTACCGCCGATATAGTCCCAACCGGCCCATCCATCCTCGGAGAGCCCTAAGGCCTCGGTGGTCAGAAGCTGGTTGATGGTGAAACAGTCGTGCACCTCGGCAAAATCCACATCGTCGATGCCGATCCCGGCCTCTGCAAAAGAGCGCTGCACGGCGATCTTGCCAGCGCTGAGTTCATGCATGTTGGGCCGTGCGCTTTCCGCCAGCCTTTCGGTTGCCATGCCGATGCCGGCGATATCAACTACCCGATCACTGATCGAGCCGGCTTCACCGGCCTCCGACAGGACGAGTGCGGCGGCTCCATCGGTGATCAGCGAGCAGTCGTGCAAGCGCAAGGGATCGGCGATGACCGGGTTGGATCCTTTGCCCACAGCGGGCAGATTCAGGATGGCGTCGGCAGTGAAGAGTTTCCTCCGATCGGGGGGGCTGCCTTTGCCAAAATGGGCCAGGGGATTGAGCACGCCGTTGCGATAGCAGAGAGCGGAAACCGCAGCCAGCATGCGGCGCAGATCTTCCAGGGAGTAGCGGTAGTGCGCCATGTATCCCTTGGCGTACTCGGCGAACAGTCCGGGAAAGGTCATTCCACGGGAGCCCTCCTCGGGCCAGTGGGATGAACAAGCCAGGATGCGGGTCGTCTCCTTGGTGGACATGAGAGTCATCTTCTCCACCCCGATGACCAGTACCCGTTTGAAGCGTCCAGATTCCACCGCCCAGGCGGCATTGTACAGCGCTACCGAGGATGAGGCGCAGGCACCTTCGGTGCGGCTGGTGGGCAGAAAACGAAACTCTTCGGGGGCGACCTCCAGAGCCAGGGGGGCCACATGCTCCTGGTTGACGAACTGGGCGGGAGAGTACGTGCCGATCCAGATGCCGTCGATCTCTTTGGGGCTCAGGTCTGCGTCCTTAAGGGCGCCGAGACCCGCTTCGATGAGCAGTTCATAATACGATTTGGTATCCTTGATCTCGCCGGTCTCCTTGTCCTTCTCAATGAAGGCGCTGAATTTGGTGTTGTAGGCACCGATAATGCTGACATTGCTCATGTTTCGCTCCTTTTGTGAAGGTGGATAAATATCTTATGCGTAACTACTCAGCGTAATGGCAAAAAGCACAAAAAAAGCACGAACTGTAACTGCTCAGAGTGCTTTAGGTTCGGTCATTCAGGTCTTTTCATAATAGCATCGCTATATGGAAAGGCCTGAAGGGCCGAAGATGAAGTGCTCTGAGTAGTTACTCTTATGCTAGTCGTTTGGATTGTAGAGTGGCCTGGTTTGGGCTTTGCTGGTCTTCGTGAAACATACTTCAAGGCCCTCCCTCTCCTCGGGCAGCCGACTGGCGGCGGATTAACTTAGCGCCCTGTTGAAAAAGCAAACATCGTACCAAGATCACGAATCTATGATTGGTGCTCGGCCACCATATTTTTCGACGGTCGGTATTACCAAAGCTGTAGTATAGATGCTACTTGTAGCAAAAACAATACAAATTACAGGCATAAGGATTCACTTTGGCCGCTGTCAGATTTTGGCTCTGCTCTTTTTTAAGCCGCTATGCATGCCGGCTCTTTGATTGGGCAAGGAAAATAGCCTAGGCGCGTTTGCGCTGGTATGAAAATTGCGGGGACTTAAGGCCAAGATTTGACAAGAATTGAGGGAGGAGATAATGTAGCCCTGTATTTCCAACTCATGACAGAGTCAAAATCTTTTTCGTGAAGTATATTTAGGTTAGCTGGTGACCGCATTGCATCCGGCCTACACATAAAGGTCGGTGGTTGCGGTTGCAAAATTCGCGAAAACATTAACCCTTTTATGGATGTCTGATTAATTTATGGATGTCTGACAAATGAGGAGGAAAGAGATGAAATCAATTAAGAAATTAGCCCTACTCGTACTGTGTCTCTCCCTGGTTATGGTGATGTACGGCGGTCAAGCCGTGGCGGAAAAGAAGTTTATCCTGAAAATACCCACGGCCTTCTCTACTACCCTGCCGACCCTGGGCGATTCGATTACCAAGTTCAAAGAATATGTCGAATCCGCCAGCGATGGCACTATCAGGGTAAAACTTTACGACCCCGGCAAGTTGATCCCCGCATTTGAAATTCTGGATGCGGTTTCCACCGGCAAGGTGGACGGTGGATACTGGGTATCTGGATACGCCGTGGGTAAGATCAAGGCTGCCGAGTTGTTTACTGCCATACCTTTTGGCCAGGGCATCCCCTATTATATCGGGTGGCTCTACCATGGCAACGGCGGCAAGCTGTACCAGGAGATGTATACCCAGGCCGGCTATAACGTAAAGGTGCTGCCGCTGACCTTTTTGGCACCTGAAACCGCCGGCTGGTTCCGCAAAGAGATCAATAGCCCCAAGGATTTAAAGGGGCTGAAGGTGCGCTATTTCGGCCTTGGAGGCAAGGTGTTGAGTAAACTGGGCGCTTCGGTCACCACAATTCCCGGCGGTGAGATCTTTCCGTCCCTGGAAAAGGGTGCTCTGGACGCCACGGAGTTTTCCACCCCGGCCATCGACACCCGGCTAGGCTTTTACAAGGTGGCCAAGTACAACTATTTTCCCGCCTGGCATCAACCCATGACCCATTGTGAACTGCTGATTAACATGGATACCTTCAATGCCATGAGCCCCCGTCAGCAGGCGGTGATGTCCATTGCGGCCCAAGCGGTCAATACCTACTCAATCGCCAAGTCGCATGCCGAACAAGGCGCCGTGGTCAAAGAGAATGTCGAGAAGCACGGCACGATCAACAAGACCTGGTCCCCCGAAATGATGAAACTGTTCAAGGCCAAATTCACGGAAGTCGTCGAAGAAGAGGCCGCCAAGGATTCATTCTTTAAAAAGGTGTGGGATGACTACAAGGCCTATTCGGCGCTCACCTCGTACTATGAGGACAGGGCCCATCTGCCCACGGATATGCAATAACCCTTTAGGATGAAAGGTTGGATCGAAGAGGCCGATATGCCCAAAAGAGAGCAAACCATCAGTATCTCGCAGCGACTCGACAGCTTCGTGCTGGGGATCGGCCGCGTGATTAGCTGGGCAAACGGTTTGCTGGTCATCATCATCGTCCTGCAGGTCGTCTTGCGTTACGGATTCGGCCGGGGCCTGGTGGTGCTCGAAGAACTGCAATGGCATTTGTACGCCCTGGCTTTCATGTGCGGGCTGTCATATGCCTTGGTCACCAACGCTCACGTGCGGGTCGATCTGTTTTACGAACGCTTCTCCGCCAGGACCAAGCACCTGATTGAAGTGTTGGGAACGCTGTTTATTCTCTTTCCATTCATCTGGGCGGTGACCGTGCATAGCATCGATTTCTTCTGGGATTCATGGATTCACAATGAGAGTTCATCGGCTCCCATGGGACTGCCGTTCAGGTGGATTATAAAGGCCGTCATCCCGCTGAGTTTCGGGATGCTCGGCCTTGCGGCCCTGTCCCGTTTGATCCGATCGTTTCAGGCATTATTGACGAGTAGAGATGGAAACCACTGACTACCTTGTTGTCGCCATGTTCCTGACCTTCATCGGTCTGCTGCTAAGCGGTTATCCGGTGGCGCTCTGTCTGGCGGGAACTTCGATTATTTTCACCGGCGTCGGTTACCTGTCGGACCTCTATCTGGACACCCTCACCGGAGTCGGTTTCGACTACTTCGGCCTGGTGATTACACGGATTTACAGCACCATGGCCAATTGGGTGCTGATCTCCCTGCCAATGTTTATCTACATGGGGCTGATGCTGGACCGTTCAGGTATTGCCGAGAGGTTGATGATTTCGACCCAGGAGCTCTTCGGCAAGGTAAGGGGCGGGCTGGCTATCACCGTGACCATGATCGGCGTCCTGCTGGCCGCCTCGACCGGGATTATCGGTGCCTCGGTGGTGCTTCTGGGATTGTTGAGCCTGCCGGCCATGCTCAACCAGGGCTATTCCAAAAGTCTGGCCCTGGGTACGGTGGCCGGCGCCGGCACCCTCGGTATCCTGATCCCGCCCAGCATCATGCTGGTGGTCATGGCCGACCAGCTCTCCCTGCCGGTGGGCGATCTCTTTCTGGGCGCCGTCTTGCCCGGTTTGATTCTGGCCGGGCTTTACCTAGTCTACCTGCTGGCCTATTGCTACTTCAAGGCGGATGCGGCGCCCCTGCCCAAAGAGCGGCGCGACATCTCCTGGCGCGTAATTTTCGATGTCATCAAAAATGTCATCCCGCCGGTCCTGCTCATCGTGGCCGTTTTGGGCTCGATCTTCAAAGGCATCGCCACGGTCACCGAAGCCAGCGGAGTGGGTGCCTTGTTTGCAACCTTGATGGCCACGGGCTATGGCAAGCTCAACCTCAAGGTGCTCAAAAAGGTCCTCTACGCCACCTTCGACACCACGGCTTACATTTTCGGCATCCTCATCGGCGCTACCTGTTTCGCACTGGTGCTACGCGGGCTCGGCGGCGACGAGTTCATCGAACGCATCCTGACGGGTCTACCCTTCGGGCCCTACGGCATCATTGGGTTTATACTCTTTTGTGTCTTCCTGCTAGGGTTTTTTCTGGACTGGGTGGAGATCACGCTGATCATCCTGCCCCTTGTAGCTCCGGTGGTGGCCAAGCTGGGAATCGATATAAACGGGTACGGCGTGGTGGAGAACCCCACTCTGGTGTGGTTTCTACTTTTGATTGCCGTCACACTACAGACCTCGTTTCTGACGCCACCGGTGGGTTTCGCCCTGTTCTATCTCAAAGGCGTGGCCCCGCCCGAGGTCAAGCTTGCCGATATTTACCACGGCGTGATCCCCTTTATCATCATCCAGTTGATCGGCATGCTGATCGTGGGCATCTGGCCCGAGCTGGTGCTTTGGCTGCCGGCCAAGGCATATGGATAAAGTTGTTATAAATTTTTTTGTAACTACTCAGAGTACTTCATCTTCGGCCCTTCAGGCCTTTCCATA
>CAZGPF010000030.1:0-9562 GCA_964527275.1 uncultured Desulfosarcinaceae bacterium | reverse complement strand
GCCTCTTGTTTTCATGGCCGGGCTACCTTCTTGTGTCAGCTTGTATAAAAGCCTCTGTACTTGGTTCAAATAGGTTCTATTCTGGATTGCCATGTCTGCCAAGGCCTGCATCGTAAATGTTTTGACAATACTACTTCTGTCTTTAAGAAATGTTATCAGCAAGTCATAGACTTTTTGCCGCTCTATTGTTGTATACTGCATCCTGTTCAGCATCTGGGCCGTATGCCACCGGACTTCTTTTTGATCAATCGTAGAGATTACTTCTAGAAATAGCTTCTTATATGGCTGTAGCCACTCCGGATGTGTGCGCGTGATTTTTTCGGCAACATCCGAGGCCCGCATGCGGATACCAGGGTCATCCACCAGGATTGCATTGATTACATCCTTAAACAGCTGTGGATTTGACAACACCAGCTCTACAACTTCTTCAGACTTGCCGGTAGTACGCATATCGCCAATCATGAGAAGCTTTTCAATTGAGTTCATTTAACTTTCCGAGTAACTACTCAGAGCACTTCATCTTCGGCCCTTCAGGCCTTTCCATATAGCGATGCTATTATGAAAAGACCTGAATGACCGAACCTAAAGCACTCTGAGCAGTTACAGTTCGAGATAGAATTGTTGCAGTTCGTGCTTTTTTGTGCTTTTTGCCATTACGCTGAGTAGTTACCTTTCCGATAACTTAATTTGAGAACTGATAGAAGATAATTTCAGCTTTTCTGCGCAGCATGAGCCCATTGAGTTTCCGGTTTGCCGGGTCGCGGAACAGTTCCAAAACGCATTGCAAGCCTGCACCGACAACCAGTGACCGGCGATGCTGCACCACGCTCATCCCGCCTTTGCCCTGCGCCGTACCCCGCAAAGCTTACACCTGCTAGACTGTGCGGCCCTGCTGCAAGAAGGCTTGCCGCTGGTCATCAATACCCGCGCCTCCGAGGCGGCAAGCTATTGTTATCGCTATTAATTGAGCCCCTTTATCCAATTGATGAACAGCTTTTCGAATTGCTGCTGATGGGCGGGGTCGCTCATTCTGTGGTCGCCATTTTTGAAAAGTATCAACTTCCTGGGGTCGCCTGTCAGATCATGGATTTTTCGGGCATGGTCCGCAGGCACAGTTTCGTCGCTCTGGCCGTGGGCGATTAAGATGTTACGCAGCGGCTGGGCCGACGCGAGTTTGGGGGCGATGTTGAATTCGAGCGCATCCGTCAGCAAGGTGGATGCGGGTGGATGTCCGCTCTTGTCACGGATATTGATATGGCGGATCGATGCGCTGTTTATGGGTGCGGCGTATGTGATCAAGGCAGGTGACGGATGCTCGGCGGCATGGGCCAGGACGACGGTGCCGCCGAAGCTGCTGCCAAACAGGGCTGCCAGGCGGCCCACTGCGGGATGGGCGCGCATGGTCGCTTTGGCTGCTGAAAGGTCTTGGCATCTCGATGATAATGTCGTGGTCTTGACAAACTCGCCCTGGCTTTGGCCACAGCCGCGGTGGTCGAATCTGAAATAGGCCCACCCCTCCTGGTTGCAGGCCCGGGCCAGGGCGATCTGTTTGGGCGAGTCACGGTTGGATAAAAGGCCGTGGCAACCTATGACCACGGGGGATTGGGGTTTTGTCGGCAGGTGCAATGTGCCTGTTAGATGATATATGCCGGATTTGAAGGTGATCGTTTTTACGGTTGACATATGGCTTTACTTGCGGGTTGCGGTTCCTTGAATGGGATACAACAGCCTGTAAAAATAGTCAAAGTTGAATTGTGGCTGGAGATAATACCTGGCGAAGGTGTTTTAGTGTGGGGGTGGCGCAATGAAGCAGTATCCAGCACCCATGTTTTAGCATGGGCGCCGAGCCAGCTACTCCCCATCCTCTTGCCGGAGGTGGTAATAATAGAATATGAAAAATACTCTCGTACTATGATCTTCGGAAGATAGAGGCACTGTTTTATGGCATGGCCTGTTCCCAGGGGACCTAAAGATACATGTACATATTGTCAAGTAATCCAAAAGTTTGTTTTACAAACAAGGTGCGCTAGACGGCACGCAAATTTATTGTTGAAGGTCGGTGTAAGCCATGCGATTATCACCTCTCTTGTGGGTACTATTTTGAACTATTGTTAGATTGCGGAGATTATGACGCTAAAAAAAGGGCAAGAGCTGGAGCTGGAAGTCACCAACATGGCTTTTGGCGGCAAGGGGCTGAGCCGCGTGAACGGGTTGGCGGTCTTTGTGGACCAGGCAGTGTCTGGTGATCGTGTGCTGGTGCGTATCGTCAAAAAGAAGAAAAACTTTGCCGAGGCCCGGATGCTGGAACTGCGCGAGCCCTCGCCGTTTCGTGTGCCTGCGCCGTGCCCCTACAGTGGAATTTGCGGCGGTTGTAAATGGCAGTTTATCAACTATGCGCGGCAGTTGATCTTCAAGCGGCAGCAGGTGTGCGATGCCTTGGAGCATATCGGGTTGATCCACGATGTTCCTGTGCGGGATACAATCTCAACCGATCAAGTGTTCGGCTATCGTAACAAGATGGAGTTTTCCTGCGCCGAGCGCCGCTGGCTGCTGCCAGAGCAGATGGGCCGCGATGACGTGGACAGAGGCATGGCCCTGGGGCTGCATGTACCGGGAACCTTTTACAAAGTGCTGGATATCGATGCCTGTCTGTTACAGCCTGATCTGGGCAACGCGATCCTGACCGATGTTCGTCGTTACATCAAGGCATCCCCCTTGCCCGTCTATGGGCTGCGATCTCATGAAGGGTTCTGGCGTTTTCTGGCGCTGCGCCACTCCGTGGCCTGCGATCAATGGATGGTCAACCTGGTCACGGCCGGCGCGGACCGCGAAGCTCTCCAGCCTTTGGCTGATGAGCTGATCGGCAACTATCCCCAAGTTGTGTCGGTGGTCAATAATATCACGGCCAGCAAGTCCGGGGTGGCGATAGGCCAGTCCGAAATCGTGCTTGCCGGCGCGGCGGTCATCACCGAGTGCATCGGCGAGTATGCGTTTGAAATCTCGGCCAACTCCTTCTTCCAGACCAATACCTCAGGGGCCTTACGCCTCTATGAGATTGCGGCCCAATACGCCGGGCTGACGGGCAAAGAGAGTGTGGTCGATTTGTACTGTGGCGCAGGCTCGATTGCCATCTATCTGTCGAAGATGGCAAGGCAGGTCATCGGCATGGAGATCGTGACCACCGCAGTGGATGATGCCGAGCGCAATTGCCGGCGCAACGGTATCGACAATTGCCGGTTTGTTGCCGGGGATATCCGCTATACACTCCCACGGTTGGGCATACGGCCGGACGTGATGATCATCGACCCGCCCAGGGCCGGCATGCACAAGGATGTAGTCAAAGAGGTATTGGCCCTGGGACCGGCTAAAATAGTCTATCTATCCTGCAACCCGGCGACCCTGGCACGGGACATTGCACTGCTGAAAGAGGCTTACCAGGTAGTCGAGGTGCAGCCGGTGGATATGTTTGCGCACACCTTTCATATCGAGGCGGTGGCAAAGTTGGTGAAGCAGTGAATAGCTTCAGCAGAGAGAGGAGAGATCGATGGATAAAAGGACGCCTATTGTCCCTCATGGCGGTGAGTTGAAAAATCTGCTTGTGGATGCCGAGCGGGCGGCCATCCTTAGGGAGCTATCTTTTAGCCTGCCTGACATCAGCCTGAGCCACCACCACCTTTGCGATTTGGAACTGATGGCCACAGGGGCCTTTTCTCCCCTGCAAGGATTCATGGTACAAGACGATTATGAGTCGGTCATCGACCGCCTGCGGTTGCAGGATGAGACCCTGTGGCCGTTGCCTGTCTGCCTGGATGTAGACGAAAACAGGGCCACGGCCCTAGAGATCGGGCAGTCGGTGGCCTTGCGGGACCCGGAAGGGTTTCTACTGGCAATACTGCACCTGGAAGATATCTGGCAAGTTGACCGGCGCAAAGAGGTCCAGGATGTCTTCGGCGCGGTGGATGCCTCCCATCCTGGTGTCCAACATCTGCTGCACTCGACAAAGGGGTACTATATCGGAGGCCAGGTGGAGGTGATCAGCCTGCCGCTGCATTACGATTTTATTCAACTGCGACGGACGCCGGAAGAGATTCGACGGGAGTGCCTCAAGCTGGGTTGGCGGCGGATAGTCGGTTATCAGACAGGCGGCGTTATCCATCGCGCTCAGTTTGAAATTATCCGGGAGGCCATGCGCCGGGCCAAGGCAAACCTGCTGGTCATGCCGGTGGTTGGCGTTATACGTTCCGAAGACTTTGACTACTATACGCGGGTGCGCAGCAATAGAGAGGTGATGCGACACTATCCGCCCAATTCTAATATCTTTTCGCTGCTGCCACATTTCATGCGCATGGCCGGTCCGCGAGAAGCCGTCTTAAGTGCCATCATCGCCAAAAACTACGGCTGCTCCCATTTTGTCATCGGCCACGATCATGCGGACCCGTGCACTGAAAAGGGCGGGGCCTGCGTTTACGACCTTAAGACTAGCAGGAAGATCTGTCATCAGAACCATGAAGAACTCGGCATCGACATGCTTTTTTTCGAAGAGATGCTCTATCTGCCCTTCGAGGATCAGCACCAATTCAAGGATCAAGTCGCCGAGGGCACCCAGACGATCTCCATGAACAGGGCGGAAATTCGCGCCAGGATCAGAACCGGACGCCAGGTTCCGGCATGGGTCTCTTTTCCAGAAGTATTGCACGAGTTGCGCCAGGCCTTTCCGCCGCCGGGCAAACAGGGTTTTACACTATTTTTTACGGGTCTCTCGGGTGCCGGAAAGTCCACCGTGGCCCAGGTGGTCTATTCCAAAATGCTTGAGATCGGTGAGCGACCGGTAACCCTGCTAGATGGCGACATCGTGCGCCATAACCTCTCCAGCGAGTTGACCTTTTCCAAGGAGCATCGCGATATCAACGTGCGGCGCATCGGGTTCGTGGCCAGCGAGATCACCAAAAATCGCGGCATTGCGATCTGCGCGCCCATTGCGCCGTATGAGCGTACGCGTTTGGAGATCCGTAGCTCCATTGAGCCCATCGGCGGCTTTATCGAAATCCATGTGTCCACGCCCCTGGAAGAGTGTGAGAAACGGGATCGCAAGGGCATGTACGCTAAGGCCAGGGCTGGCTTGATCAGAGGCTTTACCGGCATTGACGACCCCTACGAGGATCCCCGGTCGCCGGAGCTGAGGATCGACACGACGAGTATCACCCCGGAGGAGGCGGCCCAGGAAGTGCTGTTGTATTTGGGTCAAAAAGGATACATCTGATGGTAAGCGTTCACAGGGCACCGAATCTGCTGCGTTGCCGGGCCTTTGAGGTACCAAAGTACATCCGCAGACCCGGACGCCTTGCATATCCGGCACTCTGCAAACGCTTACAGTTCAGTTGCTTATCATCTCTTGTTCCCTTCAACCCCCCTGAATAGGTATCATCTGATGAGCTATTCCAGCCATCTCCGCGATGCCGTCCTGGCAGCCATAAAGGCGGGCGCGGCGATTATGGATGTATATGCTTCCGATTTTGCCGTGGAGACCAAAGAAGACCATTCGCCGTTGACCCTGGCCGATAAAAAATCTCATGAGATAATCAAAGCAGAACTGAGCCGGCATGACCTGCCCTTCATAAGTGAAGAGGGCCGGTATCTCGACTATGGCGAACGGTCGCGCTGGTCTCTCTTGTGGATCGTCGATCCGCTGGACGGCACTAAGGAATTTATCAAGCGCAATGGTGAATTCACAGTCAACATCGCCCTCATAGAAGATCGGCAGCCGGTGATGGGCGTCGTCTATGCGCCGGTCAACCAGTGGCTCTATTTCGCCGCCAGGGATTTAGGAGCCTACAAAATGATCGATGTCGAGCCGGCCCATTTCACGGTCAATGCATTCAGGGATGTCGAGGATCAATTACATTTGTGGATGCAGCAAGCATCCAGATTGCCCCTCGATAGTTCAGAACGGTCTGCCTATACCATCGTGGGGAGCCGTTCGCATGGTACATCCGAGCTTGAAGCATTCGTGCGTCAGAAAAGAAGAGAGAGAGGCGAGGTGGAGTTTATCGCCGCCGGCAGTTCGCTGAAGATCTGCCTGGTAGCGGAGGGTTCCGCCGATATCTACCCCAGACTGGGACCTACCATGGAGTGGGATACTGCCGCCGGCCAGGCCATCGCCGAATTTTCCGGGGCCAGGGTCTATGTTTACCAGGGCGGGGAGACGCTGGGCTACAATCGGCGGGATATGCTGAATCCCTGGTTCATTGTTGAGCGTTAGACGCCATGCACGGGTTCAATCTTTGAGATGATGCTATCGTGCTTGGGTTTTTAAAAAAGCACTTCTCTGACCCTGATATTTTTACGGCCAGGTTGGTCTATGCTCTCTCCCGCATCAGGCCGCGCAGCACATAAGGCAGGATGCCGCCATGCTCGAAGTAGTCCACATCGACCTGTGTGTCGAGGCGCGCGATGGTATTGAATTTGATTTGGGTGCCATCTTTTTTTAGCGCCGTAACGGAGATGGTCTTGCGGGGTCGCATATTTGCGATGCCTTCTATGGAGTAGACCTCTTCACCTGTCAGGCCCAATTTTTCCGCGCTGTCGCCCGCTTCGAAGACCAGGGGCAAAACACCCATGCCCACCAGGTTGTTGCGGTGGATGCGTTCGTAGGAGCGGGTGATCACGGCCGCCACGCCCAGCAGATTGGTGCCTTTGGCGGCCCAGTCCCGGGATGAGCCGGTGCCGTACTCCTTGCCGCCGATGACCACCAGGGGGGTCTTCTCGTCCATATACCGCATGGCCGCGTCGTAGTTGAACATCTCCTCTCCCTGGGGCTGCTTGATGGTAAAAGCGCCCTCCTTGGTTCCCACCATCTGGTTCTTGATCCTGATATTACCGAATGTGCCGCGTATCATCACTTCGTGGTTGCCGCGCCGCGCGCCATACGAGTTGAACCCGGCCGGTTCTACTCCCTGGGCCATGAGGTATCGACCCGCCGGGTAGTCCTGGGGAATGGTGCTGGCCGGAGAGATGTGATCGGTGGTTACCGAGTCGCCCAGCACCAGCAGCGGTCGCGCCTTTTCCACTCTGGATGGCGCTGCAATGGCCGGCTTGAAGTGGTCGAAATAGGGCGGCTTCTTGATATAGGTGGATCGGGGGTCCCAGGCGTAGGTGGTGCTTTCGGTTATCTCCAGGCCGCGCCAGAACTCGTCGCCGTCGAAGATACGGGCGTATTGGGCCGCGTAAAACTCTCGTCGCACATGCCTGGCCACCAGTGCAGCGATCTCTTCATCCGCAGGCCAAATGTCGGCCAGAAAGACGGGTTCGCCGTCACCACCTATTCCCAGGGGTTCGACGTTCAGGTCGCTATCCACTCTTCCGGCCAGGGCAAAGGCCACCACCAGCATGGGCGAGGCGAGAAAGTTGGATTTGATATTCTGGTGGATACGGGCCTCGAAATTTCGGTTTCCCGAGAGCACCGCAGCCACGTTGAGGTCGTTTTCGACGATAGCCGTTTCGATGACCGCCTCCAGGGGGCCGCTGTTGCCGATGCAGGTAGTGCAGCCGAACGCGGCCAGGTGAAAGCCCAGGGCTTCAAGGGAAGGCATCAGACCTGCATCCTGGAGATAATCGATGACTACCCGTGAGCCCGGAGCCAAGGATGTTTTCACGAAAGGCGGTACGCTAAGGCCCTTGGCAGCGGCATTTCTGGCAAGCAGCCCGGCCCCTATGAGCACATGGGGGTTTGAGGTGTTGGTGCATGAGGTGATGGCCGCCACCACCACGCTGCCGTCGCCGATGCTTGTGGGCCGGCCATCGATGGCGATGGGGAACTGCCGCCGGGTATGCGGTCCCGATTTTGGCCCCTGTTTGGTCGGGCAGCCCGACTCGTCGCCAATGGTCGAGCTGCTTTGCGTTTCGGCATCTCGGCCAGAGGCGCTACCCAAAATCTCGTCGCAGGAGACCCGCATGCCGCTAAGAGGGATGCGCTCCTGTGGCCGGGCGGGTCCGGCCAGCGAGGGCGTGACCGTGGAGAGGTCGATTTCGACGACCTCGGTATATTCAGGGTCGCTGTCGCCGGTGTAGAAGAGTCCCGCGGCTTTGGCATAGGCCTGGGTGAGCCTGGCGCGTCGGGGTCTATTTGTCATTGCAAGGTAGTCGATGGTCTTCTCGTCCACCGGGAAGATGCCCAGGGTGGCCCCGTACTCCGGTGTCATGTTGGAGACGGTGGCACGGTCAGGCAACGAGAGGTCTCTTAATCCGGGACCGAAATACTCCACAAATTTTTCAACCACGCCATGGCTGCGCAACAGTTCAGTGATCGTCAGCACCAGGTCGGTGGCCGTGACCCCTCGACCCAACTTGCCGCTGAGCTTGACGCCGATGACCTCCGGAATGGACATATAGTAGGGCTCTCCCAGCATGACCGCTTCGGCCTCGATGCCGCCGACCCCCCAGCCCAGGACGCCAATGCCGTTGATCATGGTGGTATGTGAATCGGTGCCCACCAGGGTGTCGGGATAGGCCATAGCGCCGTCGGCGGTCTCTTGCCGAATCACTACCCGGCCGAGGTATTCCAGGTTCACCTGGTGGCAGATGCCGGAGTTGGGCGGCACAACCTTGAAGTTGTCGAAACTCTTCTGAGCCCATTTCAACAGTTGGTACCGCTCGCCGTTGCGTTCGTACTCCCTGGCAACATTCTTTTGCGAAGAGTCGGCCGCGCCATGGTAATCTACTTGAACGCTGTGATCCACCACCAGCTCGGTGGGCACCAGCGGATTTATCTTGCGCGGATCGCCGCCCAGCTCTTCGACCGCATCGCGCATGGCCGCTAAGTCTACCACCGCCGGCACTCCGGTGAAGTCCTGCATCAGCACCCGAGCGGGATGAAAGGGGATCTCCACCGGCGTCTCATAGGTGGGTCGCCAGTTGGCGATGGCCGCAAGATCCTCGAGCATGACCACGCGACCGTCTAATTTGCGAAGCAGGTTCTCCACCAGGATCTTGATGCAAAATGGCAGGCGTGCGATGTCGGCGAAGCCTTCGAAAGAGAGTTGGTTGATATCGAAATATCCATAGGTCTTGCCATTTACCGAAAGTTTTTTGACGTAGTCCCGGGAGTTCATGAGTTTTCCTCATATTGCTGGATTAAAGGCACTTTGGGAAAAAGAGCATACCATAAAATTGTGTCTCTGCCTGCCGAAAAATATAGTATGCGGGAATTTTTCATAATCGCAATCCAATGGCACTGGGCAATCCGGTCTCGATCTCGATTTAACGCCCACACCTGATTATCTTCCCACACCCCCTGACCGAGGCTTTTATGCCACACTGACTGTTGCATAAAAGACACTATGATCGCCCAATATTCAGCCTGCGCACCACCCTTCACCTTCTTGATAATCCAGGGAATGAAGAGTGAGAAGATAAAAAGTCCGATGTATAAGAACACCCTGACCCTGTTGTTTCTGCGGAACCAGACGCCGATTTTGGGATTGACAAATGTTGTTAATATAAAATAAGAAATTAACTACTCAGCGTAATGGCAAAAAGCACAAAAAAGCACGAACTATAACGATTG
>CAZGPF010000029.1:0-9642 GCA_964527275.1 uncultured Desulfosarcinaceae bacterium | reverse complement strand
CGTTATAGTTCGTGCTTTTTTGTGCTTTTTGCCATTACGCTGAGTAGTTACAATCAGATAAGATTAGCTGGGAGATCGAGAAAGCTCGACGCGCCATCCTGAATAGTAATAGTTCAGATATGGCCCCAACGCCATGGAGGAGAAGATGCGCATAAAACAGAGAGACTTGGGGGTAAAATTAGCATTGTCCATTATCATGCTCGCTTTTTCTATCTGCCTGCTGATACCAAGTTCCTGGGCCAGGAACCTCACGGACGGGCGGATCAACATCAACACCGCCGACCAGAAGCAGCTCGAATATCTGCCGGGGGTTGGCCCGGTGACAGCCGCGAAGATCATCAAGTCACGCCGTAACCAAGGCAGGTTTGTCGATATATCAGAACTGCTTGAGCGCAAAATAGTATGGCGTTCTACCTATGACAAACTAAAAACCTTCGTCCAAATCAGTGGGAAGAGCTGGTATGTGTTCGCGGACAAGAAAAAACATCGCGGCGGGGAGGGCGGATCTACAACGGACTGGGAAGCACAAAAGCATGTTGGCGATGTATACCTGCTCAAAAATAGTGCCTTTTCCGCCGCGCTATTGGAAAAGATCAAACGCGCAAAAAAAGGCATATTAATCAGCACCTTTGTCTTTAAGACCACAAAAAGTCCCAGGAACAAGGCCAACCTGCTTATCAAACAGCTATCCAATGCCGTGAAAAGGGGTGTGCAGGTCGAAGTCCTACTGGAACACAATCCCCGTAATAAAAGTCTAGAAGAGGGCAATCGCATGACCGCAGAAAAACTGGGCCGTAATGGAATCACGGTTCACTGGGACGATCCCAAGCAGACCCTGCACGCCAAGCTGGCCGTCATAGATGACACCTGGGTAATAGTCGGCAGCCACAACCTAACCCACTCGGCCATGGAATATAACAACGAGACCTCGCTGCTGGTAAAATCAGGAACCATGGCCAAGGAGCTGAAAAAATATTATCGCGACATAATTAAATCGACTGATTGATATTCATGATATTCACCTCAGCAGATCGGCCAGGCCGGATGCGCGGTGCGTGCGTTTTCGCACTGCCGTGGAGAGCATCTCCAGCCTCGGTCCCACCAACGTGAAATAGCGGCGCGCGCGCGTGATAGCAGTATAGACCATCTCGCGGGTCAACAGCGGCATTGTGGCATCCGGCAGCACTAAAGCCGCATGGTCAAATTCAGACCCCTGAGATTTGTGCACCGTCATGGCGTAGACCGTCTCGACATCGTTCAGGCGGGAGGGCAATACTTTTTTGAACGTCCCTTCGGTCGCGGGAAACACCACTCGCAAGCTCTCCTGGTCTGGACCGCTCTTGGCCGCGAACGGCAGAACGATCCCGATATCGCCATTCATCAGTCCCAGGGTGTAGTCGTTTCGCGTGACCATTACCGGGCGGCCTGCATACCAGCCATCTTGCCGGCTTATGAGCCCGGCGTTGAATAAGATTTGCGCCGTCTTTTGATTGAGCCCCTCCACACCCCAGGGGCCTTTGCGCAATGGGGAGAGCAGTTGAAAACGGCCGAAAGCCTCCAGCACCGCCCGGGCCCAGGCATCTTCGGATTCATGACTCCAAGGGCCGGCTTGCGCGCATCGCAGGTAGGCTCGATAGCCCACATGGGAAGGGGACGGCGCTCCATCGAGCACCAGGCGGGCAAAATCTGCAGCGTCCGTGGAGGCCAGCGTCAACCTGTTGATATCCTCAAAGCCCTGCTGCCAGACCTTTGCTACCCGTTCTGGATAACCTCCATTGACCTCACGGGCCAGCGCGCCGATGCCGCTCTTGCGGTCGAAGCGGTAACTTTTGCGCAGCATGGTTATGCGTTGATCCATCTGCCTCCCGTCACCGGCTAAGGCCCCCAGTTTGTATCCTGTATTGGCCTCTATCCATTGGATGGTGGCCGGACTATAGACGGCCCGCTCCGCGTTGCGGCAAAGATCACCCAGCACCGACCCGGCTTCCACCGACGCGAGCTGGTCCTTGTCGCCGATCAAGATCAGGCGCGCGGAGGCGGGCAGAGCTTTTAATAGGGCGGCCATCATCGCAAGGTCGATCATAGAGGCCTCGTCCACCACCAGCAGATCGATGTGTAGAGGATTGCGGGCGTTATGGACGAAGTGACGGGTGTGCGACCGGCTACCCAGCAGCCGGTGCAAGGTTGTGACTTCGGTCGGGATGCTGGCGCGCACATCTTGCGGCAGCCTGGCCGCTGCGGCGTCGATAGACTCGGCCAGTCGGGCCGCAGCCTTGCCTGTGGGTGCCGCCAGGCTGATCCGCAGAGGATGCCCCTGTGCAAGGCCGATGCTCCGCAAGAGCCTCAGGAGCCCAATCACCGTGGTGGTTTTGCCGCTCCCCGGCCCGCCGGATATGACACTGAAGGCGCTTTGGACCGCAATAGCCGCAGACACGCTCTGCCAGTGGACCTCTTGCTTGGCATGTTCCCGAAAATCGCGTAAGGGGCCGAACAACTCGTCGATCCTCTGGACCAGATCATCTGGAATGGCCGGCTTGAGACGCAGTCGCTGTATAATGTCATGCGCCACTTCGGTTTCGTAGCGCCAATACCTGCGCAGGTAGAGACGCCCGCTGCTCAGCACCAGCGGCGTATTGCCCGCCCCCGTGGATACAAGGGCCGAGTCTTGCAAGCTCTGCTCCCATCTTTCTATCGTCAGTCCCGCCAACAGCGCCGCAGGGGGCCGGGGAGCGGTTGTCGATTTTTCTCCTTCCGGCGGCCATGCCAGCACACTTTGCGGGTCGTCCAGAACCGCCCGCAGGTCGAGGCAAATATGCCCCCGGCCCAACTGGTAGCTGGCAAGGGCTGCGGTGAGCAAAAGCTGGTCCGAACTTTTGGGCTCCTGTTCTCGTAAAAACCTGACAAAAGCACGATCCAGGGGGCTTGACCAGCCCTGTGCGAGCCAGGCGTCCAGCATGTTACCATCCCTGCCCACGAAACTTCTCCTTGTAGGGTCATCCCAATCGAAATTGGTCGTGGTTGCGATTGCAAAAAATCCGAACACCTATCATCTTACCGGTCTTCGATTTTTTGCACATGCAAGTTCTTCTTGCCGGCGAAGTAGTCGTCCAGAGTCTCAATCAGGGCCTGGGAGAGCCGGTGGCCATAGAGGCCTTGTCCGCCAGTATCGACGCCCCTCAGGAACAGGTAGAGCGCTCCACCCATGTGGCGTTGGTAGTTGTAATCCGGCAAGCGCACCTTCAACAGGCGATGCAGCGCCAGCGTATAGAGCACATATTGCAGGTCATAACGGTGTTCCAGCATGGCGCTTGCCATGGCCTGGGCGCTGTAAGCCCGCTGGTCCACGCCTAAGTAGTTGGACTTGTAATCCAGCACGTAGTAGCGCTCCTGGTGACAGAACACCAGATCGATGAAGCCTTTGACCATGCCGTTGAGGTGGTCCGGGCGCAGTTCGGGACGCACGGCCCTGGGGAAAACCGCGCCTCTTATGGCCTCATCAAGAAGCCTCGTGTCCACACTCTGGGCGGCTACCATGAACTCTAGCTCGGCTTGATAACAGTCGCCTGGGAGTGAACCCAGGGTCACATCCCCATCTCCTTCTGGCAGTAAAAGCGGGGTTTGTAAAAGATGCCGCAACCAGGGTCGCACCACCGAGAGCCAGGAGTCCCAATCGCGGCGTCTGCAATAATCGGCAAGTTGTTCGTCATGTTGGCTGGGATCACTGGCCAGGCTGACAAACCCCTGGTCGGCGGCCCACTCCAGCACTCCGTGCAGGAAGGTGCCGGGATCTGGTCCGCGGGGAAAGCTGTGGATAGACAGCTCGTTACTCGTCGCCTCCGGCGCGGCGTCCTTTTCGGCGGCGGCCTCGCGCAACTGCTCCTCGGCCGCCGATTCCGGGGCGGAAGGGATGTGGCCTACGATGGGAGATGCCGTTCCCACGGCTTGTGGCGACGGTCTCCTGACCACCATATGGGCGCCGGCCAGCATGCTGGAGTAACTGCTGATCAACCAGTTGCGTGCCACGCGGGCCTTAAATCTAAGCGCCGGTCCGAGCTGAGGAGATTCATCCAATGGTCGATAAACAGCAGCCGTGGCCGCAGGCAAAGGTGACAGGCTTATGTGGGCACAATCCCTTTTCAGTGCCCGCAGCCGCTCCGCCAACTCATCGGTAAGAATCATCTTCCGGGCCGCCAACAAATAGCCCAGCCCGGTCTTGTGCAAGTCGGTTTTCTCTCCATAGCGCTTGGTGATCTTACCCACGACCCCCACCCCCAGCCAACAGGCGTAGCGCGCGCGGGTAATCGCCACATAGAGCAGGCGCACATCTTCCGCAAGACGCTCATTGGCGACAGCCTCCAGGTCGGCCTCTTGGGGATCGAGCACCGTAACCAGGCGCCCCTGATCATTATGATAGGTCGCCACCGAGGAGTCGCTACGCGTCGGCTTTTGAAAGCCGCATATGAACGGTAAAAATACCAAGGGATACTCCAGCCCCTTGGCCTTGTGGATCGTCACGACCCTGACCAGGTCTTGATCACTCTCCAGCCTCGGGATCTGCTCGTCCGCGCCGCTGCCGGGCTGCTCGATCTGTTCAGCCAACCATCGAATCAGCGCGTGTTCGCCATCCAGGCCGGCAGCGGCGGTTTGCAGCAGCTCCGACAGATGAAGCAGGTTGGTGATGGCCCGCTCGCCATCAGCCCGACGAAGCAGGCGGGCCGGCACATGGAAATCCCCCAGGAGCATTCGCAGCATGGGCAATACCCCCTGGCGCCGCCAGACACGCTGGTACTTGCGGAATCGCTCCACTTCTGCTTCCCAGGCCAGCTCATCGTGGTTGAATTGATCCAGACGCGTCAGCGGCAGATTCAAAACAGGTGTCGCCAGGGCCGCCTTTAAAACCCGCTCCCGCTCCGGCTGGATCGCGGCTCTGAGCCAATGCAGCATAGATCGGGCTTCATCGCCGGCAAACACCGACCCCTTGTCCGACAGATAAACGCTGCGCACGCGCCGCGCTCCCAGGGCCTGGCGCATGGCGTGCGCTTCCGCCAGATTGCGCACCAATATGGCGATATGCGCCGGTCGCAAAGGTTGGGGCCTGTGGCCGGGAGTTTCCAGGCTCGCCTGGGATGGCTGCCGCTGCGCCAGGTTCAGCAAGCGGGTAATCTCACTGGCCGCAGACCGGGCCATCTGCTCGATATAGCCCTCTTCGCCAGTCTTATTAACCGGTACGTTTTGAGTAAGCCGCCAGATATGCAGGCCGTTGAGCCGCTTGCCTTGTACCACCAATTTTCCTTTACCGCCCTGGGCCTTTACGCGCAGAAAAGGGATCCGATCCTCGAATAAAAAGGCCCCCTGGGGGTATTGGGTCGCCTTGGAAAATATCTGGTTGACCGAATTGACCAGGGCTTTGGTGGAGCGGTAGTTTGTATCCAGGGTGTAGTGTCTTCCCGCAGTCTCTTTGCGCGCCGCAAGGTAGGTATGGATATCCGCTCCGCGAAAGGCATAGATCGCCTGTTTGGGATCGCCGATCATCAGCAGACCGTTCTCGGGCCAGCCGTGGTAGATCTTGCTGAAAATTGCGTACTGCACCGGGTCGGTGTCCTGAAATTCGTCGATCAACACCACGGGAAACTGGGTGCGGATGATGGCGGCCAACTGTCGGCCACCAGGCTTGCGCAAGGCGCCGTGCAGCATGTCGAGCAGGTCATCAAACCCCATCTGGGCCCGGCGCTCCTTGGCCCGGCGGAAACGCAGGCCGATATCCCCAGCCGCATGGATCAATAGGGCCGTATCAATTCGCAGGTCGGCTAGTTGGCCCCTGAGCCGGTCAAAAGCCAAATAAGCGGGGTGTTCAGGCGCGGTTCTATTTTTATTTACGCCTTCGAGCAGTCCTTGCCGGGAGAGTTTTGCCACAATATCCGCCCCCGGCAGCGGCCCTTGCCCCTCTATCCAGGCGGAGAGCTGAGCTATCCATTTTTCAAGCGCAGCCGGGCGGTATTTATTGCCGTTAAGTCTCTTGTCGGCCTGCGCGGCGCGCAATTTGGAGATGGCGGCCTCAAAATCGTTCTTCCAGTCCAGGCGCGCCGCTTCAATGGCCGCCCGACGCTGTTCCAGAATATGGAAGGGATCTTCAGGCAAAGGCAGCTGGGAATTTAGCAGAGGCCGCACCCTGGCGAGCAGGTCCTGGGGTGTGGCGCAGCCTATCGATTCTATCAGCTCCTTGAGAGATGAGGCCGACAGGGGATAAAAATAGTTGCGCCAGTAGTCGCGCGCAGCCTCTTCCAGGAGAGGTTGTGCATTGGTTTCAAGCTCCAGGTCAAACAGGCTGCCGCTGTCGAATGCATGCTGGCGCAGGATGCGATGGCACCAGGCGTGAATGGTGTTGATGGCCGCTTCGTCCATCCATTGGGCCGCCTGTTCCAGACGCCGGGCCTTGGCGGGCCACTGGTATTCGGCAAACTCACGGCGCAAAGCGAGCAGGTAGTCATCACCAGGGCCTTGGCCACGGAAAAAGGCGGCCGCCGTGGTCAGGCGGGATCGGATCCGGTCGCGCAGCTCTTCGGTGGCGGCATTGGTAAAGGTCACCACCAGGATTTCAGGCGGGATCAGGGGCCGGGAAAATCCGTTCTTCTCTCCATGTCCCAAAACCAGCCGCAAATAGAGGGCCGCGATTGTATAGGTTTTTCCGGTGCCGGCGCTGGCTTCAATCAAACGGCTGCCATGCAGGGGAAAGGTCAGCGCATTAAGTTTGCGGGTCATGCCTGCATCTCCCGCGTATAGGATTGGAGTATGGGCGCATAGAGTGACGCGGCCAAAGTCTTGAAACTGTTGTCACCGGCTTGCCAGAGGTCGTCAAAATTTGGGTAGCTTCGTTGCAGGTAGAGACTGTAGCCCAGTTCGCCCATATAGTTCTTGCCATCGCCTTGATAGGCGTTGCGGGCGGCGGCGACAGGTTTTAGTGGATCGATGGTCTGGTCGCAATGCAAAAGTTGCAGGTAGGCCAGGGCGGTTTTGGCGGTCACGGGAAGGGGCTGTCGCAGACCTGACCACCAATGCTCGACGAGGGTTGCGACCATTTTACGCGCAGGATCGCGGCCCAGCGGCGGCAGCTTGATCAGCCCATCGGCAGCGATCAGGTAGCTTGTCAGGTCGAGGCCCTGGGCGCATCCGGCCAGATGGCGCACCCAGGGGGGGATCAGGCTCTCCAGGCGGAAAAAGCGCGACCTGTTATCCACAATCGTATACGGGTAAAATTGCCAGCGGCAAAAGTTTTTGGATGGCGATGGGCCTGCGGCACGGTAGAGATCGGTCAACCAGCCCCGAAGGGTTTGGCAGCCACAATTGTCAAGCTGCACGGCTATATCGATCTCAACCATCTCGGCCGTATGCGGAAATTTTTCGCGCAGGCGAAAATGAGAAGCCAGCATCCGCTCAACCGGTGCGGCCAGTTGGGCGGCGGCCATCTCCCCGAAGCCGCGCGGCGGTAATTCACCTGCCAGGCGCATCCGCCGGAGTTCCCGCACGACTGCCGCGGAACTCTTTGCCGAATCAACGGCCAAACCAGCCTCCAGCAGTCGGCGGCCCAGGCTGAAAGGGGCCAGACGGTCCAGAACAAACGGCTCCTGGTCCAAGGTTGTCACCTGGGTCTGGTCGAAATAGACCTTCAGGCGCTGGTTAAAAAAGTTTTGGACCGGGTTTTTTAAAAACCTCGTGAGCTGGTCAAGCGTCAAGCGACACTCAAACCGTGGCGGGTCGAGGAGCTGAAACGCCGCTGGTTCTTCCACGCAATCAAAGATCGTCCGCCATTCATGGGCATAGGTGAAGATGTCTGGCTGCTCAGACGGCAGAAAATAGCTTCTGCTGAAAGGCTGCAGAGGGTGCTGGCAAGTCAAGTGGTCCAGCAGCTGGTCACCGCTTTTGAGATCCGATGCGCGGGAACCGGCCACTCTCCATCCGGCCGCCAAATAGTCCCGTAACTGGCTGACCAGCACCGATGGTATGCGGAGACTGTTGTCGCGCATGCTTTTTCCAATATAGCTGATATAGAGTTTTTCGCGGGCCGAGAGCAGGGCTTCAAGAAACAGGTAGCGGTCATCCTCGCGTCGGGAGCGATCTCCTGGGCGATAGTTCCCCGAGGCTGCAAGCAGGTCAAAATCGGGTGCCGGACGGCTGCGCGGGTAATCCCCGTCATTCATTCCCAGCAGGCAGACCACCTTGAAGGGAATGGCCCGCATGGGCATCAAGGTGCCGAAATTGACCATGCCGGCCAAAAAGCGTTGCGATATGCTGGCATCGGTGAGCGCGGTCAAGATGGCGCTGCGCACCACTGGCAGCGTCAACTGATCTTCGAACTCCGCATCTGTGCAGGCACGCAGCCATTGGTCCAGCACCTCTTCGAGGCGTCTTTGGGTCAGCCGGTCGCGGCTATCGGCGGGATCAAAAAACTCCCTGGCCAGGCCCGTTATCCGCTGGCACCATTCAGCAGGGGCGGCCGGTTGCGGCAGCAAGCGCCAATACCTCTCCAACTGCTCCAACATGGCGGTCAGCGGGCCGATAAGCGCGGCTTCCAGGCCGCCGATTTCATCATAGGGGGCAATCCGCCGCCAAGGCTCGCTTGTGCCTACCGCATAGCCCAGCAGCATGCGTCGCAGCCCGAAGAGCCAGGTATTTTGCTCCAGACCGGAAGGCAGGTCGAAGTCCTGGCGATGGGCGCTGCTGATCCCCCATCGAATACCGGCCCCCTCGATCCAGGCGTGAAGTTTGGGCAAATCCGCCTCCGCCAGTCCGAAGCGTTGCCGGCAGGCGGAAATTTCCAAAAGATCCATGATGTCGCCGACGGTGACGCGCAGATCGGGTAGATGGAGCAATTTTTCAAGCGCGGTCAGCATCGGCACGTTGGAGCGTTCCAGGTGGTCGGCGATAGTAAAGGGAATATGGCGCTCGTCTTCAGGCGGCAGGTTGCCGAATACAGATTCGATATGGGGGGCATAGGCCCGAATATCGGGGGTCATGACGATGATATCACGCGGTTTCAGATCGGGAAGCCGTTCAAACAGAGCCAGCAGTTGGTCCTGCAGAATTTCCACCTCCCGCTGCCGCCCGTACGCCGATTGGAAGCTGATCGACCCATCGTCCGGCGCCACCGGCAGCTTTGTTTGGTCCGCCCCTGGCAACGGGCGCAGGTCCAGTATCGCCTGCTGCATCTGTTGCAGTAGACTGCCCGGTTGGTCTGGAGCCACAAAGTTCTGGAACAGATCGATTTCGGAAAAGTTTTGCCGGTACTCCTCGGGACGGTCATGTCCGTATAGCAGGCCGATATAGTCCCGCCCTTGCTTACCCCAGGCCGCCAGTAGTGGATTGACATGCTGGTGCAAAAGATCGGGGTCCAGGTCCGGCGGTATCTGGGACTTTCGCCGATGGCGCGCATGCTCAATGGTTAGCAGCTCCCGGTCTTCGATAATATCGGCCCAGTAATAGCGGCAAGGATTGTGCACGAACATCAACACCTGGCAACAGCGCGCCAAGGCCCGTAGCGCATCTAGCGTCTGTTTGGGCATGGAGCAGATTCCGAAAACCATTATGCGTCGTGGCAGAACGGCGGGGCGCGAGGGCAGGGTGGCGAGGGTACGCAAGAAACGATGG
>CAZGPF010000028.1:0-9643 GCA_964527275.1 uncultured Desulfosarcinaceae bacterium | reverse complement strand
ATTTTCCATCAGCGAATGGGATGCAGTCTCGGTGATGGCAATCGCCTCGGCTGCCAAGGACAATGCAGCCAGCGGCTAAACAGTGATGGCTTGCATGATTTAAATTGAAATCAATATCGAAATCTAAAACTTGAACCACGCATGAAAGCGGGCGAACACAAGATATTATCAGAAGCAGTGTACCGTATCGTCGGATGTACAAGCGAGGGTATATACTGCCTGACAAGAAAGCCCCCTCCCGCAAGGGGAGGTGGTAGTGCCCCCGCTGGAGCATGGGAGCGCGATATGGCTTCATTGGCGGTTGCTTTTTTTCAGGCTTTGGGTTGAAATATGCAAAACTTTCACCGTGGTGATGATAATGGACATGTCCGATATACAAGCTGACGATGCCATGGCCGAATCGCGTCCTCTGGCCGAGCGTATGCGTCCCAGGTGTCTTGACGATTTCATCGGTCAGGCCGACGTAGTGGGGCCCGGCACTCTAATGCGCCAGGCCATCGATCGCGACCGTATCTTCTCCATCGTCCTGTGGGGACCACCTGGTTGCGGCAAGACGACTTTGGCGCGGATCATTGCCCAGGAGACCAGTTCCCATTTCGTCCATTTCTCCGCCGTGTTAGCAGGGGTCAAACAGATCCGCGAGGTGATCGCCGAGGCCCGCAACCAGCTCAAGTTGCACCGCAAACGCACGGTGCTGTTCGTGGACGAGATTCACCGGTTCAACAAAGCCCAGCAGGATGCTTTCCTGCACCATGTGGAGACCGGC
This sequence comes from uncultured Desulfosarcinaceae bacterium, assembly GCA_964527275.1. Classification (GTDB taxonomy): domain Bacteria; phylum Desulfobacterota; class Desulfobacteria; order Desulfobacterales; family Desulfosarcinaceae; genus JARRKU01. Next base: position 8,877 of record CAZGPF010000028.1, on the reverse strand, counting down.
CTGCTGACCCTGATCGGGGCCACCACCGAAAATCCATCCTTCGAGATCATTGCGCCCTTGCTCTCCAGGTGTCGGGTGGTCTGCCTGAAGGCGCTTACCGAAGATGACCTGATGACCCTTCTGAACTACGCGCTGACGGATCAAGAGCGCGGCTTGGGGGAGCACGGCCTGACTCTCTCCTCGCAGGCCGCAACCCATCTGGTCATGATGTCCGACGGCGACGGCCGCGTGGCGCTCAATAATTTGGAGATGGCTGCTTTTCTGGCCATGGCACGCAACAGGCCGCAAACGGATGATGGCGACCGGACCATCGAACTGGACGATATCGAACGGGCTGTCCAGCAGCGCGCCCTCCAATACGACAAGGCGGGCGAGGAACATTACAATCTGATCTCCGCACTGCACAAAAGCATGCGCGGCAGTGATCCCGACGCTGCCCTCTACTGGCTTGCGCGGATGCTCGCCGCCGGCGAAGACCCCCTTTACATTGCCCGTCGCATGGTTCGTTTTGCCTCCGAAGATATTGGCAATGCCGATCCCCATGCCTTGCAGCTCGCCATGTCGGCCATGCAAGCCTTTCGTTTCATAGGTCTGCCCGAAGGTGAACTTGCCCTGGCACAGGCGGCGATCTACCTTTCCGCCGCTCCAAAATCTAATAGCATCTATAAGGCCTACAGCCGGATTCAAGGCGTTGTGCGCAAGACCGGATCTTTACCGGTACCCTTGCATATCCGCAACGCCCCCACGAGTCTGATGCGGGAGTTGGGCTACGGAGCGGGTTACAAATATGCTCACGACTATAACGCTGGCTATGTTCCCCAGCACTATCTGCCCGAGCGGTTGCAAGGCAACACCTACTATTTTCCCAGTCGGCAAGGATACGAAAAGAATATCAGACAACGCCTCGATCATTGGCGCGCAATGCGAGCCAAGAATCCTCCCGCAAAAAAATAATCCCGCAGGTCTTAAGAAGAACTTGATTTCCGTACAAAAGTTGTTATTGTAGCAAGTTAACTTGGCACCGGCTTTAAAGGCGGCGTGATTTTTTTCTGTGGGAACGATCATTTTTTTAATGCACCATCCTCCAGTCTAAAATCCTGAGTAATCCATAGAAAGGAGGATGTCATCATGGCAGAAGGTATCGTCAAATGGTTTAACGACCAAAAAGGATTTGGTTTTATCGAGCAGGAAGATGGACCAGATGTTTTCGTTCATCATTCAGCAATCAATGCAAGTGGCTTTAAGAGTCTCAATGAAGGCGACCGAGTGACTTTTGAGGTCGAGCAGGGGCAGAAGGGCCCCAATGCGGTAAATGTCACCGTAACCTAATTTTGCCTCTGGTTCTCGCGCTGCGGTGCGGGAACCAGAGTGATTAACAGATCGAGCTGTTCCCCCCCTTTTTATTCTTGATCGTTCGGTATCCCGAGGCAGTATCCTCAGGCCACTCCCCGATGTTGATTGCAAATTGTTGAGACCGACAGCCAGTACTGCGGTATAGGTCCTATGATGCTTATGAATATTTCAGATCGTGGCCGCAGGCCTGCGCTCTGGATAAATTGGCATACGGTCGGAAACCGGGTAAAAAATCAAAAATTGGAGATAATCAGCGAAAATCATAGCTTTTGCAATCAGGAACTTATCGACAGGTTGTTGATAACTTTGGATGTATCTAAAATCTTACGGAATTATTCCGAGCCCCTCCGACAAAGGGTGTTCGGTCATCGGGGGTTATCAAATCAAAATAATATTAATAATAACAAGGAGATATATATACCCATCGATTTGGTAAAATTGTAGTTGCGGAACAGCCGTCGTTCGGTTTGACATCCCGAGAGCCTTCAAATAGAGAAACGGTATATGTTCGAGTCGTCCTCGACACTATTGCCTACTTCCCTAAACCGTTGAATTTCAGTTGTTTTTATCATGTTTAAATAGGCTTTTGAGTTGGACAACTGGAGGGTAAAGCGTTGATTCATGGATAAGATTTGGTCTGAAGTCAAAACTGTACTGGCGCGGCGGGTTCCCAAGCACACCTTTCAGATGTGGATTGAACCTCTAAGTCTAAGCACAATCAACACCCAAAAAATCGAACTCATATGTCCGAACCAATTTTCCCGTAAGCGGATTTTGGAAAACTTCGGTCAAATGATCGTCGATGAAGTGGAGCGGCGAACCGGGCAGCGCCCAAAACTCGATATTTCGATCTCCCCTGGGGAAAGATCCCCGGCGGGGATCACATCCCCCATCGTCACCCAGCAATTGCCTCTGCCCAACATGACCATCCAGCCACATGGCGGACGTTTTCTGCGCCGGGAGTATACCTTTGATCAATTCGTGGTCGGCAAGAGTAACGACTTCGCCTATTCGGCGGCACTCTCCCTGGCGGCGCGCAACAACACGCGGCAACCCTCCCTGTTTCTGCTCTCCGGGACCGGCATGGGCAAGAGTCACCTCTCCCAGGCCATTGGTCACCATATCTTGACCCAGTTCCCCGAGGACCGGGTCTATTATATGACAGCGGAAGATTTCGCCAGCGAAATGGTGACATCCTTTAAGAACAATTCGGTCAATCTCTTCAAGGACAAGTACCACAAGCATTGCGATGTGCTGCTCCTGGAGGACATCCACTATCTCAGCGGCAAGGAGCGCACTCAGGTCGAGTTGGCCCACACCCTGGATTCCATGTTCAATAGCAGCAAGAAGATAATATTCTCGAGTTGCTACCGGCCTGCGGAGATTCCTAAAATGAATGACAACTTACGTTCCCGCCTGACTAGTGGATTGATTTCGAATATCGATCCGCCCGAGTTCCGCATGCGTGTTAGAATTCTTAAAAAATACGCACACTTGAATAATTGGACCATCCCTGCGACCGTGTTGGAGTATCTGGCCGCAGAGTTGACACAGGATGTTCGCCAGCTCAAGAGTGGGCTAATGGGGGTGGCGACCCGGGGATCGCTGCTGGGTCATCCCATCGATTTGCGGCTGGCGGCCAGTGTAGTAAAAAACATGGTCCAGAACTGCAATAAAATTACCATCGGTAATATCAAGAAGCTGGTCTGCAAGCACTATAAAGTTGCACCCAGGGATCTGGTGTCACGATCACGCAAACAGGCCATTGTGCGTCCTCGGCAGATGGCCATCTATCTTGCGCGGCGCCATACCGACCAGCCCCTGCAGGTTATCGGCAAGAGCTTTAATCGTTATCATGCCACGGCATTGCATGCCATTGCGGTGGTGGAGAAGGGAATCCGGGAGGGTGGTGCCATCCAGAGCCACGTGGAGTACCTGACCCGTAAGCTGGAATCGGGCGATTACTGAATTCTGCTCAGACTGCTATCATAGGCCACAAGCTCTTCCAGAATTTCAGTGCGCATATTGCGGTCCTGCGCGATCACACAGCCTAGACGCAGGGCACAATGCTTTGCGCACAGGGGATTGTTCTTGTCGTAGTCGCCGAAACAATCCATTTGCTTGTCGGATGTAACCATTGCGATTATATTTGTACCCATTTTTCGTCCTCGACCGTTACCGGTCTTGATGCCTATAATAAAGAGATCATTTCCCGGTGAATTTGACCGTTGGTGGCAAGAATTTGTTTCTTGTCGATATGAAATCGTGCGCCTCTAAAATCGGTTACCTTGCCGCCGGCTTCCTCCACAAGCAGCACACCCGCAGCCGTGTCCCACGGATTGAGGTTCTCTTCCCAAAATCCTTCGAAGCGTCCACAGGCTACATAGCAGAGGTCCAGGGCGGCCGAGCCTAAGCGTCTGACGCCCTGGGCTGCGGTCAGGAAGTTTGAAAAACGGTTCATCAGGCTGGGCGAGTGCAGATCAATTTCATAGGGAAATCCGGTGACCAGCAGGCTTTCGCGCACCGACCGGCGGGCCGTGACCTGGATAGGCTGGTTGTTCAATTGAGCCCCCCGTCCCTTAATGGCTATGAACATCTCGCCATCCATGGGGTTAAAGACAATACCCAGCATCAATTCATCCTCGAGGGCAAAGGCGATGGAGACGGCAAAAAAGCTCAGGTTGTGGGCAAAATTGGTAGTGCCGTCAAGCGGATCGATGATCCAGCGATAGTTCTCGTCGCCGTCGATGGTGCCACTCTCTTCAGCCAGAATGGCATGCTCTGGAAAGCGGGCGCGTACGGTCTCTACGATGGCCTTCTCGGCTTCGATATCGGCGACGGTGACCAGATCAATAGCCCCTTTTTTAGTCACGCTGGTCAGATGGCCGAAGTGGCTCTTGAGGATCTCTCCGGCTCGATAGGCGGAACGCAGGGCCACCTCTTTAATAGGTTCAATGTCCATAAGTTTGCGAGAATACGTAGGCCGTGATTCATTGTCAAGGATCAATAAATGCGATTGATCACTCGTTAGCCGTCGCCGGAAAGGCGGCTATCTGCAAGTCCAGGCTCTGGATCAGGGGGTGCAGGCTCGTACGGTCACGGGCGCAAATGGAAACCCCGCCCAACCTTCGCTTGCAATGCCGGATCTCGGCTTCGGCGAGCAGGTCGGATTTATTCAGGGCCTTGACCTGGGGAATGTGTGCAAGATCCAAATCCGCCAAAATAAGTTCCACCGAGCGGACCTGTTCCATGTGCCGCGGATTGGACACATCAATCACATGCAGCAGCACATCAGCCTGGGCCAATACTTCCAGCGTTGCCCGGAAGGCCACCACCAACTCTTTGGGAAGATTGTGGATAAAACCCACGGTGTCCGTGATGATGACCTCGACATCCCTTGGGAAACGCAAGCGCCGACTGGAAGGGTCCAAAGTGGCAAACAGGCGGTCCTCCGCCAGTACGCGGCTCTTGGTCAGGGTGTTGAGCAAGGTCGATTTACCGGCATTGGTGTAACCGATGATGGAGATAGCGGGTACGCCTTTGCGCTCTCTTTGGCGACGCTGCTGTCGCCGCTGTCTTCTTACCTGCCGCAGGTTCTTCTCGAGCCGGTTGATCCTGGTTCGAACCCGCCGACGGTTGATCTCCAGCTTGGTTTCTCCCGGTCCCCGTCCTCCTATACCGCCCGTCAGACGAGACATGGCTGTGTTTTTGGCAACCAGTCTTGGAAGCAGATATCTGAGCTGAGCCAGTTCGACTTGCAGTTTGCCTTCCCGGCTTTGGGCGCGTTGGGCGAAGATATCGAGGATCAACTGGGTACGATCGATGACCTTGAGTTCAATTCTATCGGCAATCGATTTGATCTGCGAAGGATTCAGCTCCTGGTCAAAGATCAGCAGCCCCACGCCGTGTTGCATGGCCTGGATGGCGATTTCCTGGAGTTTGCCCCTGCCGATCAAAAAACGGGCATCTGTCTTTCTGCTCTGCTGTAGCACCGTAGCGGCCACTTCGATCCCGACGGTGCGGCACAGCTCGGACAACTCCACCAGGGAGTCGCAGGCGAGTTTGCGGGGCGCCGATGTGATGCTGATCAACAGGGCCTGTTCCATACCGGCGTCGGTGTCCGCGGTGGACTTTAGTTGGGACAACTCTTGTTCCAGGGCTCGAATGACCGCCAGGCAATCGATGGAGAGTTGGTGGGAGTGCAATGCCTCCTCGATTTGGCATGGGATGCGCCGGGTCGATCCGGGAAGAATATGGGCCCAGTGAATTCGGGAAACGTGACCCTGTTTGGTAAGCGTAATGGCCGCCATGGCGTCCAGGCGTAAAAGCGCCAGGTCGTTCAAATCGTCGTTGGTCAAGGACTCATTTTTCAAGTGGGTATGTACACAGCGCAAACCTCTCAAGCGCCCTGGTGCGATGCGGTAGGTTTCAAGTGCCGGTATAACAATGCCCTGAGCGTCACCCACGATAACCGTGGCAATTTTACCACGGCGATTGATGAGTAGCCCGACTTGACGTCCAAGGGCATGGGACAACAAGGCCATGTCGCGAGCAAGTTCGGGAGAGATAAGATCCCCGGGGGGGATGCGCCGACGATAGAGATTGCCTAACTGTTTCAGTTGGGCGGTTTTTAGTCCTCTGGTGTTGCCCCAAAGCTGTTTCATGCGGGATTTTCAAAACGGGTGTACCTGCCCAGAAAGGTCAGCGGGATCACGCCGGTGGGACCGTTGCGCTGTTTGGCGACGATGACTTCGGCGGTGCCTTTGTTGGGGTTGTTTTCGTCTGTGTTGTAGACCTCATCACGGTAGATAAACATGACCACATCGGCATCCTGCTCCAGGGCGCCCGATTCGCGCAGGTCGGACAGCTTGGGTCGTTTGTCGTTGCGCTCCTCCAGTTTGCGGTTGAGCTGTGAAATCGCCACCACCGGAACGCTAATCTCTTTGGCTAAAAGCTTCAAGGCCCGGGATATCTCCGATATCTCCAGATCGCGCCGCTCCGAATAGGTACGCACCTTCATGAGCTGAATATAGTCGATAATGACCATTCCCAGACCTTTTTCCATCTTCAAGCGCCGCGATTTCGTACGAATGGAGGTCGCCGAGATATCCGTCGAATCATCGATATAGATGCGTGCCTCCGAGAGCACGCTGGCGGCCTCGGTGATGCGGTTCCAGTCATCTGGGTTGAGAAATCCGCCGCGCAGGCGATTGGAATCTACGCTGGCTTCGGCGCACAACATTCGTTCAGAGAGAGATTCTTTGGACATTTCCAGGGAGAAGATGGCCACGGGGATATCACCATCGATGGCCGCATTGCGAGCGATATTCAGGGCTAGGGCGGTCTTTCCCATGCTGGGCCGGGCGGCCAGGATGACCATGTCGGAGCATTGCAGGCCTGCGGTTTTACGGTCCAGTTTAGTGAAGCCGGTGGGCACACCGGTGACTATAGCCTGGTTGCCCTGACGCTCCTCAAGGGCGTCGATGTTGACCTCGATGATCTTGCTGATGGGGTGAAAAGCGGCCTGGTGCTTGTCTTCTGAGATTTCGAAGACCGCGCTCTCGGCAAAATCTAACACTTGGTCCAGATCGCCCCCGTCTTCATAGCAGTGTTGGGTTATCTGATTAGCCTTTGCAATCAGACGGCGCAGCGAAGATTTGTCGCGTACGATGCGGGCGTAGTGCGAAACGTTGATGGCCGAGGGCACCGTGTCGACGATGCGCGCAAGATAGGCGGCACCGCCCACCTCCTCCAGTTGGTTTCTATCCCTGAGCAGGTTGGTCAAGGTGACCAGATCCACAGGTTCGGCCTTGGCAAACAAATCGGAGACGGCGGTGAAGATAATCTGGTGGGCCGTGCGGTAGAAATTTTCGGGGGTCAGGATTTCCAGCACATCCAGCAGGGTGGAGTTGTCCAGCAAAATGGCGCTGAGAATCGACTCTTCGGCCTCGATACTCTGGGGAGGAAGCTTGTGCAGAGTCGGATCTTTAGAATCTATTTTGTTGACATTCAGCGCCATGGCAAACCATTGGCATCATTCGGGTACGACGTTGACTGTAATCTCCGGTTCAACTTCCTTGTAGACGCGGACGGCGATTTTATAGGTTCCAATAGCTTTAATGGGCTCATTCAAGAGCACCATCCTTTTTTCCATGTGGATGTCCTGTTTTTTCAAGGCATTAATGATGTTTCGCACCGTAACCGATCCATACAGCCTGTCGGCTTCATGCACCTTGGCGCTGATTTCACACGTTACCTGTTCAAGGCGTTGGGCCATCTGCTGGGCCAGATCTTTCTCCTTGGCAATCTGGAGATCAATTCTGGCCTTTTCGTGTTTCAGCATCTCCCGGTACTTGTCGGTGGCGGGAACCGCCTTGCCCTGGGGGAGCAGATAGTTGCGGGCATATCCATCGGCAACAGCCACTTCGCTGCCGATGATGCCCAGGGATTCGATGGTCTCTTTTAATATTATTTTCATTTACAACCTCCGTTGCCGTAATCACAGCCAGGGTCAAGGCGTACTCTCAACGTTAATTCATCGAACCCACGAAGGGCAGTAGCGCAATTGCCCTGGCCCGTTTAATGGCCAAGGTCAGGGCGCGTTGATGCTTGGCGCACGATCCGGAGATCCGTCGGGGAATAATTTTGCCCCTTTCGGTAATGAAATATTTTAATGCCCGGCTGTCTTTGTAGTCTATAGTCAGGCTGGTGTCAGCGCAAAAACGGCATACTTTGCGCCGATGATATATTCTGCGTCTTCTTTTTCGTGGAGGTCTCTTTGCGGGTCTACCAGGCATGGTTTACTCCTCTTGGCTGGTTTTGGTAGTGGTTTCGGCCCTCTCGGACACAGCCGCTGCCGGGGTTTCTCCCGAGGGGGTCTCCGGTGCCGTCTCAGTCTCCTGCGGCGCATTGGCTTCAGGCTCCGCAGGTGTCTTTGCGGCAGCTAAGTCCGCCTGGATCTGTTCAGCATCGACATCGGCGTCCAGTTGCACCGTCAGGCACTTCATGACCCGATCGTCAATGCGGAAGAAACGTTCCAACTCGTCAACCACCGGCCCCATGCCGCAATAGTCGAAGCGGGCATAGAAGCCACGGGGTTTTTTCTTGATGGGGTAGGCGAGTTTTTTGGAGCCCCAGAGATCTTCTGCGATCAAAACGCCTTCTTGTTGGGGGATAATCTCTTTGATACGGGTAAACAGGGATGTTCGATCGTTCTCGGAAAGGTCCGGATCGACGATGATGATGGTCTCATACCGTCGCATAACTCCTCCTTGTGGCTAATGAAGCCCCGACCCGAAGTCGGAGCAAGGATATACGGTCATTAATTAATTAGGTCGCATCTAATAGCATCGCTGAAATTTGAATGTCAAGGTAATATTCCTGGAAGTCAGGGAACTGTTGCAGTACAACAATTTGAGCACTATGCGAAAAAGATCATACCAGCCGCGCCCCACTAATTTTCGCATCCAATCACTATGCAAATAGCTCTTTAAAATCTGTTGCTTCCCTGTTATTAGGAAAAAA
>CAZGPF010000027.1:0-9946 GCA_964527275.1 uncultured Desulfosarcinaceae bacterium | reverse complement strand
CCTGGCAAATCCGATTGATGATTACGCACCTGAAATAACAGGGTCGCAGCAAATTATTTAACTTTAGAAAGTATTGCCGTCGCAAATAAGCCAATACCTAGTCCTCCTATCATGCTGCCAACAAAGTATAAAACAGATTGATGCAGAAAGAAAAATCCAACGCCAAGACCTAATAAGACACCTCCACCGATTGCCAATGTAGTCTTATCTGATTCGTTGCATACCTTACTCATTATTCTTCCTTTCATATGGAGTTATAGTCAAATGTTGTGTGCAAAGAAGCCAGGCGCTCGGGACGATACAGGCCTAGCCATTGTTTTTCAGCGCATCGGTATAATTTGCATGTCATGGTTATCGCCGTGTTGGCAAAGGTCGATTCTGTTTGAACGCCTTAACGTGTCGATCCCGCACACGCGGTGCTTTTGCCGGCATAGCTCCGTTGCCGGTTTGAATGTCGCGCTCTTTACTATGTCCTGCTTGGTGTACGATTGGTTGCCGTCTCCTGCGGTCGGTTAATGGTCGGCAAACAATTAACCGCTGGATATACCACCTGCCTTCCTAAACACAAACCTTAATTACAGCTCAAGCACATTTGACATTTTTGCACCGGCAACCGTCAATGCCAGCCTGCGTCAATTTGGAGCAGCCTGGGATTGTCAAAGAGGTGACCGGCCAAAATCGAAAGCGCCTATATTCCAACCCGCAATATATCCAGATAATGAACGCAGGCACTGAGCTTCCACGCTGATCGGATCGGGCTGTGATCTGTTTTGCCGCATGTGAGCTTTGCCGGTGTATCTAGTTTTGGTAAAGGTTATGGGTAACTACTCAGCGTAATGGCAAAAAGCACAAAAAAAGCACGAACTGTAACGATTGTATCTCGAACTGTAACTGCTCAGAGTGCTTTAGGTTCGGTCATTCAGGTCTTTTCATAATAGCATCGCTATATGGAAAGGCCTGAAGGGCCGAAGATGAAGTGCTCTGAGTAGTTACGGTTATGGTTGCCAATTTGAAAGCTCTAACCCTGGATTTGGAGTGAGTTACCCTAAGCTGACTTCCACACCCTGCGCACATTTCCAAAATATGATGGGATCAGCGCAAAAAATTGAGGTTGGGCCGTTTGAGCAGCCGGGGCGACCGGCTTAGAAACTTGTCTAGCATGGTTTCAATGGCGCAGAAGTGCGGGGCGTTGCGCAGGCGGTTGTACAAAACATTGCCAAAGACGAAGTTAGCGCAAAGGTAGGCGCTGTAACGTTTGAAGCGCCGCAACGCGCCTGGGGGATCGAAATAGGCTTTGAGCAGTTCAATGTGGCGCGATAGTATACGGGCGTAAATGCCGTCGGCGGGCGGATCTCCCTGGGTCCAGTGGGCAAAGCTCCATGGTTGGGCAATGGCTATGCGCCCCAGGGCAACGCCGTCGCAATTGGTCGATTGCAGCATGGTCAGGCAGTCTCGGGCATCGAAGACATTGCCGTTGCCGAATACCGGAATGGTCACCGCCGCCTTGACCCTGGCGATATACTCCCACTTGGGAGGGCGGTTGCGGCGGTCGGGGGCCACGCGGGGATGAAAGGTCAGGGCGTTTACACCCGCATCTTCCAGGCGTCGCGCAAAATCTACCGGCATCTGGGGATCGTCCCGCCATCCGGTGCGAAACTTTACGGTCAACGGTATGTTTACAGCCCGGCGTACCTGCTTGATCAGGGTGATGGCCGCACGGGTATCCTTGAGAAGAGCGGCACCCTGATTGTGCTTGCAAATGGCGGCCGAGCAGCAGCCTAGATTGATGTCCACGCCCCACAAACCTTCGTCCTGGATACGTTGGGCCGCCAGGGCCATGCGCCCGGGCTTGTTGCCCACCAACTGTATGGATAGCCATGCGGACTCCTCGTCGCGCCAGCGAAAATAGGGCGAGGTGTTGCGGTCTTCATTGGGTACGCGGCCGGCGCTGCACATCTCTGAAAACATCAATCCGCAGCCGCCCAGCTCCGCTATCACCTGGCGAAACGCGATGTGCCCGAGAAAGGTCATGGGGGCCAGCACCAGGCGGCTGGGGATTGTTCTATCGCCGATGGACAAGGGGCGGCTGAGCAGTTGAGATAGTTTTGCTGTCATGGCAACTATGCGCTTTGAGGCTGGGGTTGGAGATAGGGCCAAAAGTGTCTAAGGCGGCCAAATCATTTTCTTAAATCCTAAATAGCACTATAGTCGCTCAACCAGGTACTATTTTCTTGGGGTCCCATATTTCGCTTGACAATCTCGCTGAAAAACTAAATTATTCGTTCTTTTAAAAAGCCTGAAATTGTCTTTTGGAGGAATAGAAATGTACGCTGTTGTGGCTTCTGGAGGCAAACAGTATAAGGTCCGGGAAGGCGAAGTCCTGCGGGTGGAAAAGCTGGCCGGCGATGTTGGTGCCGAGGTTGCTTTTGATGAGGTCTTGCTCTTGTCGGATGGCGAGCATGTAGAGATCGGTCGGCCGGTTTTGCCGGACGTGCAGGTCAAGGGGCATATCGTCGAGCAGGGCAAGGCCAGGAAGATTATCGTCTTCAAGTACAAGCGCCGCAAGCGCTACCGGCGGAAGCAGGGCCATCGTCAACCTTTTACCGCCGTGAGGATCGACTCCATAGAAGCTTAGGGTCTCGGGCGCAAGAGCGACAGGAGAGAGAACACCATGGCACATAAAAAAGCGGGCGGCAGTTCGAAAAACGGTCGCGATAGCAATGGCCAGCGCCGGGGCGTGAAACGCTTCAGCGGTCAGATCGTCAAGGCCGGCAATATCATAGTGCGCCAGTTGGGCACCAGGATTCATCCGGGCAACAACGTCGGCGTGGGCAAGGATTACACCCTTTTTGCCATGATCGATGGGGTGGTGACCTTTGAACGCAAAGGCCGCTCCGGCAAAAAGGTCAGTGTTTATGCCGCGTGAAGTTTATTGATGAGGCCACCATCAGCGTCCAGTCTGGAAATGGGGGACGCGGTTGCGTCAGTTTCAGACGCGAACGCTTCATTCCCCGGGGCGGCCCGAACGGTGGCGACGGCGGCAAGGGCGGCGATGTTTTTCTGAAGACCACATCTCACAAGCGTACCCTCTACCATCTCCAATTCAAAAAGCATTACAAAGCCGACAACGGCGCACACGGGCAGGGCAGCCGCAAGACCGGGGCCCAAGGTGCGGACCTGACCCTCGAAGTACCAGCCGGAACCCTGGTAGGCAATGCCGCGACCGGTGAAACGCTCCACGATTTAGTCGAGCCCGGCCAGGTGGTCATGATCGCCAGGGGCGGACGCGGCGGACAGGGCAACGCGCGGTTTAAATCATCCACCCATCGCAGCCCCCGGTTTGCCCAACCCGGCGAGCCGGGAGAGGTCCTCAGCCTGCGCCTGGAACTCAAATTACTGGCAGACGTGGGCATTATAGGACTACCCAATGCGGGCAAATCGACCCTGGTGAGCATGCTCTCGGCCGCCCGTCCCAAGATCGCCAACTATCCTTTTACTACGCTGATCCCCAACCTGGGTGTTGTGAGCGGCCACGGCGATGAACCCTTCGTGGTGGCCGATATTCCGGGGCTGATCGAAGGCGCGCATCAAGGCGCCGGCCTGGGCATTCAATTCTTGAGGCATGTGGAAAGAACGCGCGTCCTGGTGCACTTGATCGACGCCAGCACATTGGACCCTGAAGATCCTCTGGAGCCTTATCGCATCGTTAACCGCGAGCTGGCCCTGTACAGCCGGACGTTGGCGCATAAACCCCAGTTGGTGGTCCTAAGCAAGCTCGATATCGATGGTGCGGGCGAGTTGGCGGACCGCTTCGAAAGCACCCTGAAGCTAAAGAGCGTATCGCGCATCAGCGCCGCAACCCACCAGGGGTTGGAGGAGCTAAAATCCGCTATGCTCAAAGAGTTGACTTTTTCACATGCGCGCCAATAGCCATGCGCCGGCCGCCGCTATGCGTTGTGGGCTCTTCGGGGGTACCTTCGACCCCCTGCATCGCGGTCACGCCCTGGCGGCCCGGGAGGTGTTACAGCTCTTTGAACTGGACCGCATCTATTTCATCCCCAGCGCCTTGCCACCGCACAAGTTGCAAGGTCCCCTGGCACCGGCACGGGACCGGCTGGAGATGATACGGCGCGCGTTGCAAGCCACATCCCGGCTCCTGGTATCGGATCTTGAGATTCGGCGCGCCGGGCCGTCGTATACTATCGATACCTTGCGCGCTTTCCAGGCCGCACCAGGGACCCCGCAGCGACTCTTTTTCCTACTGGGTCTGGACGCCTTTTTGGAACTGCATACCTGGAGAGCCTATCGGCAAGTGTTAGACATTGCAGCGCTGATCATCATGTCGCGGCCTATGCCCAGGCGTTCGCGCCTGAGCCTGCGAGAGACAGCTGCGGATTATGCCCGTCGGCATCTATCGGACAGATACCAATGGTCAAAAGAGGGGGATGTGCTGCGTCATCCGGTTAAGCGACCCCTATATCTTGCCCGGGTGACACCCATGGATATCGCCTCATCCTATATTCGCGCCCAGGCCGGGCGCGGAGCCTCCATCGACCGCTGGGTCGCGCCCTCCGTGGCACAATATATCCATAGTAGAGGATTGTATCGATGAGCAAAGCGGAACTTGTCCCTCAACTCGATCTCTACGTCCAGGGCGCACTGGGAAAGAAGGCCCAGTCCGTGGTGGTTCTGGATGTGCATGCCCTGACCTCTATCGGCGACGTCTTCATCATCTGCGGCGGCCGCTCCAATAGACAGGTCATCGCCATTGCCGATCATATCCATCGATTCTTAAAGGACCACGGCATCCGGCCACTGAGTATCGAGGGACGCAAGGAAGGCCTCTGGGTCTTGATGGACTACGGAAGCGTGATTATGCATATCTTTTATGAAGAGACGCGTGTTTTTTACGACCTGGAAGGCCTATGGGTGGACGCCCCGCGCCTGACCTTCCCCGGCCTGGAGGAGGACAAACAATCCCTGGTCGAACCTTTGAATGGCGAAGAGATCATTGTCGATTAGAGAGGGAGCAGATTTTCATGAGACGACCCAAACCAGTGATGTTGATAATATTGGACGGTTGTGGCAGCAGTCCGGTGGATGACGGCAATGCCGTCGCCCTGGCCGCTACCCCCGAGCTGGACTATCTTCTGGACCGCTACCCCTGCACACAGTTAGAGGCCTCGGGCCAGGCGGTGGGGCTGCCCGACGGTATCATGGGCAATTCGGAAGTGGGGCATATGAACATAGGTGCCGGCCGCATCGTCAACCAGGACCTGATGCGTATCGACAAGTCCATCGCGGACCGCTCTTTTTTTACCAACCCCGCTATCAATATGGCTATGCAAAAAGCCCAGCTTGGCGAGGGCACCCTGCATCTGATGGGGCTGGTCTCCGACGGCGGGGTCCACAGCCAGCTCGTCCATTTGCTGGCCCTTCTCGACTTGGCCAGGGAGAGGAGTTTAGAGCGCGTATGTGTGCATGCGATTCTTGATGGCCGGGATACGCCGCCGGATGGTGGCAAGGGTTATATCGCCCGGCTCCAGGCCCATATCGACAAAATCGGCGTCGGCCGCATCGCCTCGATCTGCGGTCGCTACTATGCCATGGACCGCGATACCCGCTGGGAGCGCACCCAAAAGGCCTACAATCTCTACACCCAGGCCCAGGGCCGCAGGCAGGCGGACCCGGTGACCGCCGTGACCGCCGCTTACGACAGGGGTGAAAGCGATGAGTTTGTCCAGCCCATTGTAATCACCAACCACTCTGGAGAACCACCGGCCCAGCTGCGGGACGGTGACAGCCTGCTGGTTTTTAATTTCCGGGCCGACCGTGTGCGTCAGATGACCCGTGCCTTGACCGAAGAGGCCTTCGGAGGCTTCGAGCGTCAGGTATTGCCCAGGCTGGGCAGCTACGTCTGTATGACCCTGTACGATGAGAGTTTTGATCTGCCCATCGCCTTCCCATCGCCGCATCTGAATGCCATTTTAGGCCAGATCGTCAGCCGCGAGGGGATGCGGCAACTGCGCATCGCCGAGACGGAAAAATATGCCCATGTCACCTATTTTTTCAATGGCGGCGCGGAAAAACCCTTCGCCGGTGAAGACCGCTGCCTGATACCGTCGCCACGGGATGTGGCGACCTACGACCGCAAGCCGGAGATGAGCGCTCTGAAGGTAACCGATGAAGTATTAAAGCGCCTCGCCTCAGAGGCATACGACCTGATCGTACTCAATTTTGCCAACACGGACATGGTGGGCCATACCGGTGTCCTGGCAGCGGCCGTCCAGGCCGTACAAACCGTTGATCAGTGTATCGGACGGATCGTTAAGGCGGTTTTAGGCCAGGGAGGCGTTTTGATAATCACCGCCGACCATGGCAATGCCGAAATGATGATCCAGGAGAACGGTAAGATACACACCGCCCACACCACAAACTCGGTGCCTTTCATTCTGGTGGATGAGCGACGCCGACGAGTTCGTCTCAGGCCAGGAGTGCTGGGCGATATTGCCCCCACCATCTTGGATCTGATGGGCCTTGAGCAGCCCGTGGAGATGAGCGCTCGCTCTCTCATAATCCCTTGAGTTGATTTGCAATCAGCAGGTGCGACATGCCAGCCTTGCCCCCCGCCATCAATGGTGAAGCCGCAACCCAGTGGCGCACATTTGAACAGGCCCTCAAGGCCGGGGACCTGACACTGACGGATGCGCCGGCGATTGCCACGGACGCCTTGCGGGCGGGGTTCGCTTTCAGCCAGTTTATCAGCCGCCAGTGCATCCGGCGTCCCGCTTTGGCCGCCGGCCTGATCCGTTCCGGCGACCTTGAGCGCAAGTACGGCCCTGAAGATTGGCAGCACCAATTTCAACGCCAAATGCATAAGATGGACCCGGTCGAGGCCGGCCCCGAGTCCACCAGCCTTCCGCCCTCTTTGAGTGAAACCCAATTTCAGAAACGGTTGCGCATCTATCGTCACCGGGAGATGGTACGCATCGCCGTGCGCGACCTGGCCGGTCTGGCCGGTCTGGCCGAGACCCTGGCCGACCTTACGGCCCTGGCCGAGCAGTGCCTGGAGCAGGCCCTGGAATTTCTCCACGACCGCCTGTGCCGGGAGTGGGGTCGCCCTCTTGATGGTGACGGCAATCCCCAACGACTTGTGATCCTGGGCATGGGCAAGCTCGGCGCCGGCGAGCTAAACTTCTCATCGGATGTGGACCTGATCTTCGCCTATCCTTCCGAGGGACACACCGTCGGTGCCATCCGTTCCACCTCCAGTGAAGATTTCTGCGTGCGGCTTTGCCGCAAGCTGATCCAGACCATCGGTGCCAACACCGCAGAGGGGTTCGTGTTTCGGGTCGACACCCGCCTACGGCCTTTTGGCGACGCCGGGGCCCTGGCCCTGAGCTTCGACCGCATGCTGGACTACTATCAGACCTACGGTCGCGAATGGGAGCGCTACGCCTTGATCAAGGCCCGCGTGGTGGCTGGCGACAAGCCGGCCGGGAGGAAATTGTTAGACGATCTGAGTTCCTTTGTTTATAGGCGCTACCTAGACTACAATGCCTTTGAATCCCTGCGCGACATGAAGCAACGCATCTCCACCGAGGTGACCGTCAAGGGCATGCAAAACAATATCAAGTTAGGCCCTGGAGGCATTCGGGAGATCGAGTTCTTCGGCCAGATGTTTCAATTGCTGCGCGGCGGGGTGCAGCCCGAACTGCGGGCACGGTCGATTTTGACGATTCTAAAACGCCTGGCCAATCGGCGGATCATTCCTGCCCTGACCGAAGAGGATTTGCGCAAGGCCTATATCTTCCTTCGCCGGGCGGAGAATCGCATCCAGGCATACGCTGATCAGCAGCGTCACGACCTGCCGTCATCGCAAGAGGGGCAGAGGCATCTGGCGGCCGCCATGGGCTTCGGTTCCCGACGTGACTTCGAGCATCAATTGAATCGGCATCGCCGCAAGGTTCAGCACCACTTCGACGCGCTGTTGAAGACCGGGGAGGACGAAAGCGCCCCGGCCCAGGACCCCCTGCTGGCGGAGCTCGACCGCGCCTGGCAGCCCAATGTGGTGCCTGAGGAGGCCCACGGTATACTGGAGAGGGCCGGGTTTTCCGACCCGCCCAAGGCCAGGCAAATGATCCGCGACCTGCAAGACGACCGGGCCATTGGTGCCATGAGCCCGGTCGGCGCCGACCGGCTCAATAAAATCATGCCGGCGCTTTTGCGCGAGAGCGGTGGGGCCGACCGCCCCCAGTTGGTTTTGAGCCGTCTGTTGGACCTTATCAAATCGATCTGTCGGCGCACCTCCTACCTTGCCCTGTTGTGCGAATATCCGAGCACCCTGAACATTCTGGTGCGCCTCTTCGCGTCCAGCCCCTGGATCGCATCCCTGCTCAGCCGTCATCCGGTACTGCTGGATGAACTGCTCGATCCGCGGACCCTCTATCACCCACCCCGGCGCGCGGAGCTGGTGAACGAACTTCGGACCCGGCTAAGCAACATCGCCCAGGACGATCTGGAAGAGCAGATGGAGGCGCTGCGCATCTTCAAACAGATCAATCAGTTGCGGATTGCCGCATCGGACATCACAAGCGTACTGCCCCTGATGAAGGTCAGCGATCACCTTACAGACCTGGCCGAAGTGGTGGTCGCCGAAGTGGTGCGGCTCGGCTGGCACCACCTGGCATCCAAACACGGCGTCCCGGTCTGCCGCCTCGACGGCCGGGTCCGCGAAAAGGGTTTTGCTGTCATAGCCTACGGCAAGCTGGGTGGCCGTGAGCTGGGCTACGGCTCGGATCTCGATCTGGTCTTCATGCATGCCGCCGCGCCTGGCACGACGCGGGGTGGACCCCGGCCCATCGACAATGCGCTGTTCTTCGCCCGTCTGGGCCAGCGCGTACTGCACCTTCTCACGGCTCACACCGCATCCGGTATCCTCTATGAAGCCGATATGCGGCTACGTCCCAGCGGCGACTCGGGAATGCTGGTGAGCCATATCGACGGATTTCGCGCCTACCAGCACGACCAGGCCTGGACTTGGGAGCACCAGGCCCTGATCCGCGCCCGGGCCATCTGCGGCGATCAGCTCTTGCGCGAAAAGTTCGAACGCATCCGTCTGGAGATTCTCTACCTGCCCAGGGAGGAGTCCAACTTGCGCACCGAGGTGGTCACCATGAGGGAAAGGTTGCGCCAGACCCAGGCCGCTTGTCCCCAAGGCAGATTCGACATCAAACAGGGCCCCGGCGGCATCGTGGACATTGAATTTCTGGTGCAATTTCTGCTTCTACGGCATGCCCATCGCCACCCCGATATCGCCCGCTGGACCGACAATGTGCGCCAATTACAGGAGCTGGCCAGGTGCGGCCTCATCGATGCTGACATGGCCTTCGGCCTGCGCCGGGCCTCCCTGATCCTGCGGGCCGTGTGCCACCGGCTCAACCTGAAAGGGCTGCCCACCCAAACGGCCGGCCACCGCTTTGTGCGGGTCCGGAACTTCGTGCGGCGATATTGGGTTCAGTTTCTAAAACCCCAAAAGTAGGAACGCAGAAGAACTAAGTTACACAATTGGTTTTTTAAACATGATTTATGACAATTTTGTTATCCTTAGTCGCCGGCCAATTATTTCCCCATCTTTCATATTTTAAATATATCCAATCGTTTATGCCATAAATTTTGCCATGGCACATACCTTGCTTTTGTTCTGTCCAACCATAATTAGTACCTGTTCAGGGGGTAAAAGTGCATAAGAGGTGATAAGCTACAGCACTGTAAGTGTTTGCTTAGGTGCCGGATATGCAAGGCGTCCGGGTAAAGCAGATGTACTTTAGTACCTCAAAGGCCCGGCAACGCGACAGATTGGGTGCCCTGTGAACGCTTACCAAAATCAAAAAGTTTTGTAACTACTCAGAGCACTTCATCTTCGGCCCTTCAGGCCTTTCCATAT
>CAZGPF010000026.1:0-9978 GCA_964527275.1 uncultured Desulfosarcinaceae bacterium | reverse complement strand
GCGCAATGCGGCTGGAAGGCAAAGTGGCGTTGGTGTTGGGCGGCATCAAGGGGATCGGTAAGGCGATCGGCCTGGATCTGGCCGGGGACGGGGCCACCGTCGTCTATACCTATTTCGACTGGCCCGAGAGCCTGGCGGCCTTGCGGGAAGATGCCGGGGCCTCTGGACGGGCGCATTGGATAGTCAAGGTCGACTTGACCGACCTTAGGGCCGTGGCAAAGCTGGTCCAGGGCATCATCGACCGCTTCGCACGTCTCGACATCTTGATCAACAACATCGAACGCGGTGGCTGGCCGGTGGTCCACGGACCTTATCTGCCCGAGCAGTGGGACCTCGAATTGGCTACCACCCTGCGCGCCAAGCAGTGGGTCTTTAACGCCGCCTTGCCCCATCTCAAGTCATCGGGCGATGGCGTGGCCATCAACTTCTCCAGCATCGCCGGGCTGGTGGGCCGTAGCGGACCTGCCTCCTACCTCTTCAATGAAGGCTATTCGGCCGCCAATCGCGGCGTTTCGCTGCTCACCGAAACCTGGGCGCGGTTGGGGGCTCCCGAAGTTCGCGTCAACGAGATCATGTTGGGGCTCTTTGAAACCCGTCATGCCCAGAATACTCGTGGTTGGGGGCTTCTCACCGCTGCCCAAAGAGAAGCGCTCATCGACCACACCCTGCTTAAGCGTACCGGCTCTCTGGCCGACGCGGTCAAGGCCGTGCGTTTCATCATCCAAGAGGCTCCGTACATGACCGGCTCCATTTTACGCCTGGACGGCGGATATCTACTCGGCGGCGAAAAAATCGCGCCCATGCCGCAGGGGGTTGATTAATCTATAAGTTAAGATCATTGGCATTTTTCCCTATGCCATTATGGTATAGACAGACTAGACTATTTGCGTGATGTGCATATGAGGTGTACATGGCAACTGCAAGAGGCAAAAAATAAATTCAACGAGCTTATTGAAAAAGCACAAAAAGAAGGCCCTCAATTCGTTACCAAACATGGTAAAGAAGCCGTTGTTGTTCTTTCTATGACGTAACTACTCAGAGCACTTCATCTTCGGCCCTTCAGGCCTTTCCATATAGCGATGCTATTATGAAAAGACCTGAATGACCGAACCTAAAGCACTCTGAGCAGTTACAGTTCGAGATACAATCGTTACAGTTCGTGCTTTTTTTGTGCTTTTTGCCATTACGCTGAGTAGTTACTCTATGACAAGGTATCACAGTATTGTTCAACTAAAATCAAACCTATTCCAATTTATTCAAGATTCTTCCTTATCAGAGATTTCAATAGTCAATGAACGAGATAAAAGCATGTCCAGGGCCATTGAATTATCTTCTTGATACCTGTTTGATTTCAGAACTGGCAAAACCAGAACCATATAAGAAGGTCGTTGATTGGGTATTGAGTGAAAATGATTCAAGTTTTTATCTTTCTGTTCTCACAATTGGGGAATTCCATAAGGGAGTCGCAAAACTGCCGCAATAGAAGAAAAAGGATCATCTGCAAATATGGCTTGAGAATGAATTAAAAACAGGTTTCAAAACCGGTACTATTTATTTTACAGATCACCTCGGATAGCAAATAACATGAAAAATCATATTATAACTTTGATATTTCATGTTGAAGCTGATATCGATTGAGGTATGCAAACCATACCGCGCAAGATAGATTCTACTGAAATTCAGAAACGTATCCGTAGCTTTCCAGTGACAGCCATTCTGGGGCCGCGTCAATGCGGCAAGACAACCCTGGCCCAGACATTTAATGCCGAGCACTACTTTGACCTTGAGAATCCTCGTGACGAGGCACGCCTGGATCAGCCTCAATTGGCCCTGGAAGATCTTGAAGGGCTGATTGTAATCGACGAAATTCAGCGTAAGCCAGATTTATTCTCCTTGATGCGCTATCTGGTGGATATGCGGCCGCGGCAGAAATACCTTATACTGGGAAGCGCATCACGGGATCTGATTCGACAGAGCGCCGAGTCTTTAGCCGGCCGTATAGCCTACTATCATCTGGACGGCTTTTGCCTTGACGATATCGGCACAAAGAATTTCAAGCGTTTGTGGCTCCAGGGCGGTTTGCCGCCTTCCTTCTTGTCTGACCCTGAGCAGAGCCGAATGTGGCGCGAGAACTATATCGCCACTTTTATTGAAAGGGATATCCCCCAGCTCGGCATCCAGATTCCTGGGCCCAGGCTGCGGCGATTTTGGGTGATGCTCAGCCATTACCATGGCCAGATACTCAATTATAGCGAGCTGGCACGCGCATTCGGCATTTCAGACATGACCGTCCGCAGCTATATTGATATTCTGGAGGGCACTTTTATGGTGCGCGTTTTGAAACCGTGGTATGCGAATGTCGGCAAGCGTATCGTTAAGAGGCCCAAACTCTATTTACGCGACAGCGGGTTGCTGCATGCCTTCATGAATGTAGATTCTCTCGAGCAGCTGCAATCCGATCCTAAAATAGGGGCCTCATGGGAAGGTTTTGCAATTGATTGTTTAATCAGAAGCCTGGGCAAAATGGAAAACGACGTTTACTTTTGGAGAGTTCACTCCGGTTCGGGGGTTGATCTGTTTTGGCGGCATGGCGGGCAGAATTGGGGGGCCGCGTTCAAATACGCAGATGCTCCGAGATTGGACCGCTCAATGAAGATCGCCATAGATGATTTGAATTTAGCACACCTCTGGGTTGTCTATCCTGGGTCCACCCGTTATCGGCTCAGTGAAAATGTGACGGCACTGCCACTTCAAGCGATGCCGGCTCGCTGGACCTATCCCCACCCTGTTGCAGGCAATTCGTGAAGATCGCTGCTTTTTTCTGCCTTGAGCTGCTTGTTTTTCCAATGTCTTGGCCCATCACCGCTCTCTATTGCGCGGCCTCGGCCGGATCTTCTGGCTGGCGATTCCCCACACGCATAGTTGGACCCATTCGAAACCGAACAGTAGCAGGGCGCGGTCGTTAGCGCGCAGTTTGCTTTGCATTGCGGGTTTGATGCCAAAGCGTTTCAAAAAGCTGCTGTCGAAGATAAACTCTCGAAAGCGGTCCAGGTTGTAAGTGGCCATGAAGGCCATTTTTGCCTTGGCGCTCTGGGGACCCTCCGCCCCCCAGGGATCGTTCTGAAAGAGGCTTCGAATTTTGGCCCAGCGCATGGTCATCTCATGATGGCGCTCAGCTTCCTGATCCCGGGCCCAGGATCGGACGTTCCACTGTTTGTCCGCATGTCGGCCCAGGCAGAAGTCGGGGGGGCGGAAGAAGTTCACCGCCGTGGTGCGCCCGCCAACGGTATCGAATTGGGCACCCTGCTCCACCGGAAATGTTCGGCAGGTATCGGGCCGGTCGGCATAGACACGGCAGCCTTGGGCCGTGAGAAACGGACAGGTGTGCTCTTGATTGGCGGCCATACGCAGCAGGACTTCTGGGAAGTGGTGATCCTCCCGCAATACCACATCCACATGTTCCTGGATGAAAGCATCCGTGGTGATCTTTAAGTGTCTGCTAAGCCGCAGCACGTCGTAAGGGTAAAGAAAGAGGTTCAGATTGCGGCAGCACTGGTTGAAACAGTCCAGGGCGGCATGGCACTCGAAGTTAAAAGTGTCATCCGGACCTAAACGCCTCCCTGGAATGCGCGCCTGGTCTCTCTCTTCAATGGATTTCATTTACGAGCATCTCCGCGATGGTCATCTTGGTTTTGCGTTTGACTCCCCGGTGTCGCCTTAGCCTCCGCTCCAAGTCAGCCATTTCCAGGTAGAGGGGGGTACGGTCCAGCTCATGGAGCGGTCCTTTTTTACATTGGGCATAAAAATCGTCGCACCCACGACCCTTCTTGATGGAGCCGTCTGGCAGTCTCAACAGGTGGGGAACTCCGTGCAGACGGCAGATCATGGGCCGCCAGGCGTATAGCCCGCAAATACCGTCCATGTTCAAGGGACACATCACCCCTGCCGGCTCGTTGCGCCGCTCCAGTTGCCGCGTCTGCTCAACGGCCTCCCGTGCCCGGCGGCGTACCAGGGCTTGCTGTTGCGCGGAGAGTTGCCCCACTCCCGTTTGCAGATATTCATACTCCAACAGCGTGTGGTGGTGAAATCGGGTCTGGCAACAATTTTGCTCACAGCCGCAGCACGCGAATCGTGTCGCCCTGGCTGTCTGATCATAGGCTTGATCCATGCGGGCAAACAATCGGTTGATAGCGTAGTTAAAATCGGCTGGCGGCTGCATCTGGATGGTACTCTATCTAAAAGGTAGGTGTAACTACTCAGCGTAATGGCAAAAAGCACAAAAAAGCACGAACTGCAACAATTCTATCTCGAACTGTAACTGCTCAGAGTGCTTTAGGTTCGGTCATTCAGGTCTTTTCATAATAGCATCGCTATATGGAAAGGCCTGAAGGGCCGAAGATGAAGTGCTCTGAGTAGTTACAGGTAGGTGCGGGGAAAAATGTGCGTGTATAGAGCGCCATGGCATAAGAGTCGGTCATGCAGGCCAGCAGATCGCATACCAGGCGCTGTTTGGAGACCTTTGCCGAACCCACCGCAGGAAGACGCATCTTCTGCAGTTCCCGGGAGAGGTGTATTTCGTTATCCATAAAATGGGCATAGAGTTCGGACATGATCTTCTTGGCTTTGACAAACTCCTGGTGCACCTTGGGTGACCGGTAGACCTGGGTGTATAAAAACCGGCGCAGCTGTGTCATGGCCCCGGATACACGACGGCTCATATCCAAAACCATTCGTCCATCGCGCGGCTGACTGTGGGCGATCAGATCGGTCATCATGACGGTTACCCGCTCGTCATGGGTGCGTCCCAGAAGGCCGATGCAAGTCTGCGGGATCTGATCTTCGGTCACTACGCCGGAACGCACGGCATCATCCAGGTCGTGGTTCAGGTAGGCCATGATGTCGGCCACCCGCACCACCCGGCCTTCCATAGTGGACGGTAGTTCACGCGGATCGTCGGGCATGATTTTGCCGTAGCCCTTGGAGTGGCGCAGGATGCCGTCGCGCACCTCCTTGGTCAGGTTGAGCCCCTTGCCGAAATTTTCCAGTATTTGAACCACGCGCAGACTCTGGGCCTGGTGCGAAAAGCCGGAGGAGAAGATCTCTTTAAGCACGGTTTCACCGCCATGGCCGAAGGGGGTGTGGCCCAAGTCGTGGCCCAGGGCGATGGCCTCGGCCAGGTCTTCATTGAGGAACATGGCCCGGGCGATGGTGCGGGCGATCTGGGCCACCTCCAAGGTGTGGGTCAGGCGGGTGCGGTATTCATCCCCCAACGGATTGAGAAAAACCTGGGTCTTGTGTTTGAGGCGCCGGAAGGCGTTGCTGAACAGGATGCGATCCTTGTCCACCTGAAAAGCAGTGCGAATGGGGCAGGGCGGCTCGGGTTGGGACCGCCCCTGCGTGGCGCTGCTCAGGCATCCGAAAGGGGAGATGAAGTTGGTCTCGCGCCTTTCGAACTCCTCTCGCAGGGTTGCGGCGTGACGGATTTTTATCTGCTCCGCGTTCGTCGTCATGGGCTATTCGTCATGGGCTGTAAAGCATAGATAGCTTTAACGTTTCGACCGGATATGGCGCATAATATGAATTACGGTAGCCCATTGTTCAGTCGCGGGCAACCGGAATTTTAGAGTAAAAAACCTTAACCAGGGCAACAGTCTTGTGGGATGCCAGCACCACAATATTGGGTCAGCTCACCGGAAATTCAATTGCCAGGCTGATGTAGACCATGCCAGGCATTGACTGTATCGAAAGTGAGAAGCGCCAGTCAAAGCACAATGGCGGTCAAGCGGCCCGAGCGTTAAAACCGTCGAGGGCCCCCTCGGGCGGGAGCCCTCTTTGTGAATGGGTACGTCGTGCTCTCGGTTGCTATATAGCCGTGAACCGCGAACTTTAGAATTCAAACATCAAGCCGCTTCGATATCGCGCCGGTCGGCCATATCCATCAGTACGCGTTCGCGGGACTTGTCGATGCCCAGGGCTTTGCGCTTCTTGTCGATATGGTCGAGTATCATGCGGGCCAGCTCCAGGGGATCTGGCGAGAAGCCCCATTTGCCCAGGCCCATCTCTTCCAGTCCGGAGAACAGGAGCTTCTCGAATTTAGTGCCCTCGGTTATGGGGAATGTGACGCCGAAGCAGGTGAAAACGCCCGAGGCCACGAAGTATTGACCTATGGCGATGGCTTTCTCGCTCATATACTCCGGCGCGCAGCCGGCCACCGGAAGATCCGCAATACTATCGCCCAGCCCACCGGAGCGGACCATTTCCGAACAGGCCGTCAGGATGCGGGTATTGTCCACGCAGGCACCCAGGCCCAGTACCGGCGGCATGCCTACGGTCTCGCAGACCTCCTTGAGGCCCGGTCCGGCCAGATGGGCGGCCTCCGGAGTGGTGAGGCCGGCTTTGGCCAGGGCGATCTGGGAACAGCCGCTTTGCACCACCAGCACATCGTTTTTAATCAGTTCTTTCACCAGGGTGACGTGCACCGCATCCTGCTGGACCCTGGGGTTGGTGCAGCCCACCACGCCGGCCACACCGCGAATGCGGCCATTGATGATGTTGTCGTTCAACGGTGTGTAGGAGGCGCGGAAGGTGCCGCCCAGCATGTAGTTGATATACTCATGGGAGAATCCGTGGACGCCGATGTTGATGTTCTTGGGAATCTGGACTGGAAATTTGCGGGTCTTGAAGCGCGTGATGGCCTTGATCACGATCTCATCGGTGCACTTTTTGGGATCGTGCTCATCGAGTTCAATGTTGAAGGCACCTTCGATCCGGCAACGTCGATTGGTGGTGATCAAAGGCGTCTGGTAACACTCGGCTACCTTGACCAGGCCCTGTTGGATGCACTGGATGTCCACGGCCATTGCATCCACCGCGCCGGTGACAAGTATCGGTTCGGTGGAGGAGAAGTTGCCGGCATGGGGGACGCCGTGACGGGATAGCACCTCCAGGCCCGAGCAGCACATGCCCACCAGATTGATACCCCGGGCACCGGCTTTTTTGGCGGCTTCCACCAGAGTCGGTTCCTTGACCGAAGTGAGCATAGATTCAAAGAGGTTGGGCTCGTGACCGTGGATAATGATGTTGACCTGATCCTTTTTCAGCACACCCATGTTGACCTCGATGGCCACCGGCGAGGGGGTGCCGAACATGATGTCACCGATCTCGGTGGCCACCATGGAGCCGCCCCAGCCATCCACCAAAGCCGTGCGGCTGATCTGCTGGGCGATGTTGTTGTAGTCCTGGTCCACGCCGATGTGGGTGCGGCTCATCATCTCCATGATTTCACGCATGGCACCCCGGGGCACGAGATTGTATTTGCGCCACAACTCCAGTGTTTTTTCTGGTACGCGCTTGGCAAATGGAATTTCGCCGTCGACGCCCGTGTAGGTCTTTTCAAGTGCATCATAAAGGTCGAGGGCGATCTCCTTGACTGTACGATTTTCGGTTTGGATACCGATGGAGCGGGCCACGCTCTCCAACTTGCCTACGTCCTTGATCTCGTAATCATCAATCTGGCCATTGACCACCTCTTTAAAGATGTTGAGCATGGCCATGCCGTGGTCGTTATGGCAGGCCGCGCCGGCGGCCACCATGCGGGCGAAGTTGCGCGCCTGGATAGTGTCGATGTTGGCGCCACAAACGCCAACCTTGCCATAGGGATCTTTAGAACTCAGTCGGCAGGGGCCCATGGCGCAGTGCTTGCAACAAGCCGAATCTGCACCGATGGGGCAGGCCCTCATGTTCGCGGCACGGTCAAATTGGGTTTCGATCCCGTCGACGCGGGCCTTGAGCAGCATTTGCTGGGTGGCCTCGCAGGTGGTGAGATCCTCAACCGGGACCTGCTTTTTCTTCCTGTCCATGATTTTTTTATGCTCCATTCTTTTCTCCCTCCATGAGAAGCTTATGCCATCAATGATGCTTTTGGATACAAATCTAACCTAATCAGTAATAGTTACTGCTATGTTTTGCATGCACCGTTTCTGACTGTCAAGCGCCATATTTTTTTCAGATTTCGACCTGAGGCCGGATTTGCAATCTTGGTTGAGGTGTATTATCTGTTTAGGTTGTTTTCGAGAAGACTATTCACGTTCGCGAATTTTGATGATGACGCGACAACTGTTTGAAAGGATTGCCGACATGCCCGAAAAACCGATAACTATCTACTCGTTGAGCACTTGTAGCCACTGCAAATCCACGAAAAAATTTCTTTCCGAATGTACGGTTAAGTATGAATTCGTGAATGTGGATCTGCTTGAGGGTGATGAGCGCAAAGCCATATTGAATGATGTCAAGAAATTGAATCCTAAATGCTCTTTTCCCACCATCATGATCGGCGAGAAAGTCATCGTGGGATATAAAGAGGACGAGATCAAGGAGGCGCTGGGGCTGTAATGGATGCCACTCAGCTTTACGATGCCTTGAGGAAAATACAGGAGCCCAAGGGATATCTTTTCAGCAAGGACAAAGCGCATGTGCTGGAGCTTCTCAATGCCTTGCTGGTCAACAAGGAGCGTTACGGTTACATGGCCTGCCCGTGCCGCCTGGCTACCGGGGAGCGCGAGGCCGATCAGGATATAATCTGTCCGTGCCTCTACCGGGGGCCGGACGTGGCAGAGTTCGGTAGCTGCTACTGCAAGCTCTATGTCTCACGGGCCTTAAACGACGGGACCATCGCCCATGAGTATGTCCCAGAAAGGCGTCCGCCCGAAAAAATGGGTTTTTAGGTGTCGAGTTTGGAGGCCGCTACTTTGCCATATTCCTGGCACGCCTTTATACCCTCAGGGGTTGACACCAGATCCTCTTTCAGACTCAGGGCGCCCAGATCAACCATATCCATTTTAAAGACGTGTTCCAGGGTCTCGAAAATCATGGGGCCCGACTCTCCGCTATGGGTGTAGGAGCAGAAGGCACCTCCTATCTTACCTACCAAGTTTACCCGCTGGCACAGAAAAAGAAAGTTTTTCATTCCCGAAGTCATGTCCCGGTGATATGTGGGGCAGCCCAGGATATAACCGTCATAGCCTTGCAGCCCCTCCTCGTTTTGAATGCTGGTGCTTTTCATGACAACCGCCTCCAGCCCGGCAATGCGGATGCCTTCGGCGATATAGTTAGCCATCTTTTCAGTGACGCCGGTTCTGCTGATATAGACCACCAAAATTTTGTGCATGGGGTTTCCTCCTGAATTTGCTTTGGCAGATCGCCTCAGGCTGTGCCAAGGCGTATGATTATGTCATTAAAATCGAGCGTAACTACTCAGAGCACTTCATCTTCGGCCCTTCAGGCCTTTCCATATAGCGATGCTATTATGAAAAGACCTGAATGACCGAACCTAAAGCACTCTGAGCAGTTACAGTTCGAGATACAATCGTTATAGTTCGTGCTTTTTTGTGCTTTTTGCCATTACGCTGAGTAGTTACAATCGAGCAAACATTCACAGGGCACCGAATCCGCTGGGTTACCGGGCCTTTGAGGTACCAAAGTACATCTGCTTTGCCCGGGCGCCTTGCCTATCCGGCGCCTAAGCAAACGCTTACAGTACTGTAGCTTATCACCTCTTATGCACTTCAACCCCCTGAACAGGTAAAAAATCGATGCGCGATTGGGCCTAGACGTTTTCGATGGTGAATCTGGCGATGTTGGCTTTTTGCGGCACGTACTCTCCAATGGGCACCAGCTTTTGGTTGAATTTGACGCAATCCACTATGGTGTTCCATAATTTCTCCAGTTGATCGGTCTCCTGCACACTATCTGGAATAAATTCAACGACATTTTTTTCGACGCTGATTTTCATGCCGCCCCCTTTTGTTTGATTTGGTTGTCTATTGTTGGCTGCTTGGCGATTCATACTCTGATTTGATCTAAACCCATATGCTATAAGCATGCCTTCGTGATCGAGGTTGTATAGCTCCATGACAAGTCAAAATAATTCGTAACTACTCAGAGCACTTCATCTTCGGCCCTTCAGGCCTTTCCATATAG
>CAZGPF010000025.1:0-10176 GCA_964527275.1 uncultured Desulfosarcinaceae bacterium | reverse complement strand
ATAGTTCGTGCTTTTTTGTGCTTTTTGCCATTACGCTGAGTAGTTACCTAAATTTTAAATCGCCTTATGATGCGGCGGGGTTTCAATTGCCGCTATGATATTGAACGTCTCTGCTGGTAGTTTTTAAAGTCAAGCCGCACCCCCACCCAGGCACCCTTGTCCAGACCCTCGCTGTTTTTTTCGATGACCGCCAGTCCATCGGCCTGCGTCATGGTATGAATGAGGCCCGATTGACCAATGATGGGTTGGGCCCACTGCTCGCCGTTTTTGCGGAACAGGCGCACGCGCACGAAATCAATACGCCCCTGAACCGATGCCAGGTTGCGGCTCAGACGAGCCTGGAGGGTGATGGGTTCGGCGGGCAGAGCTCCGCCAAGATGATCCAGGAAGGGGCGCACCGTGGTGAGGAAGACGACCATGGCCGAGGCCACGTGGCCGGGCAGCCCCCAGAAGGGCTTGCCGCCGCAGCTCGCCAGGATGGTAGGTTTGCCGGGCCGGATGGAGATACCATGCACCATGACAAGGTTGTCGGGCAGGGACTCGATCACATCCAGGGTCAAGTCACGCATGCCCACCGAACTGCCGCCCGAGACCATCACCATATCGCACTGCTCCAGTGCCTCTTCACACTGCGCGCGCAAATCCTCATGACGATCACCCACAATCCCATAAGATTTTGGGAGCGCGCCGGCCTCTGACAGCAGGGAACTCAGGGTGTGGGCGTTGATGTCACGAATCTCTCCGGGAGCGGGGGTGCTGTCATGGGGTACAACTTCATCTCCGCTGGAGATGATGCCGACCCTGGGTCGACGATAGACCGCAATGGAGTCCCGGCCATCGGCGGCCAGGACTCCGATCTCAGGCGGCCCCAGACGATAACCCCGGGATAAGATAGAGTCGCCTTCGGATAGGTCTGCATCCCTGGCCACCATGTTCTGGCCCGGGGCCAGGCTGCGATGCACTTCTACGCTGCGCTCATCGATGATTTCTGAGTGTTCCAGCATAACCACCGCATCGGCGCCGGCCGGCAGCATACCGCCGGTGGCGATGCGCGCTGCCTGACCCGCACCCAATGAAAAATCGGGTGCCTGGCCCATGGGGACAGAACCGACGAGCATAAGATAGGCGGGGTTGCTCTCCGAGGAACCATAGGTAGATGCGGCCTGAACGGCAAATCCGTCCATGGTGGCGCGATCAAATCCCGGAAGGTCGGCGGAGGCCCTGATCTCCGCTGCCAGGACGCGCCCCAAGGCATCCGCCAGACGGACGTTATGACTCTCTAACGGTTCGAACTGCTCCTTGAGCGCCAAAACCGATTCGAGTTCGAGTACTTGAAAGAAGGATTTCACGATCCCGGCTCCGCGATGGCTATGTTCGGTCGCCGCCCGGCTTGCCGTTGCATTGCGCTGCGGCAATTTTCTGATGGAATATTACCGCCCGACCAGTTCGAGGGCTTTGGCGACTATGTTCCGCGCCGTAAAGCCGAAATTGGCTAGCACTTCACCCCCCGGTGCGGAGACTCCGAAACTCGACATGCCGAGCACGGCTCCCTTCTCGCCCACATAGCGCTCCCATCCTAAAGCGCTGCCGGCCTCGATGGCCACACGCGCCTTTACTTCCGGCGGGAGCACCTGCCGCTTGTAGTCGTCGGGCTGGTTGTCAAAAAGCTCCCAACTGGGCATGTTGACAACGCGGGCGGCCACCCCCCGGGCGCGCAATGATTTTTGAGCCTCCAGGGCTATATGTACTTCCGCGCCGCTGGCAAGCAGCAGCAGATCCGGTGAACCGTCGCAATCGGCGATCACGTAAGCGCCGCGGATCAATTGGCCAGCGGTCTGCTCCCGTGGTAAAATGGGCAGTTTCTGGCGGCTGAAGATCATGGCCACCGGGCGGTCATTGCTCCTCACGGCCTGGCACCAGGCATCGACGGACTCGTTGGCGTCGCACGGCCGCAGCACCAGCAGATTGGGCACGATACGCAAGGATGCCAGCTGCTCCACCGGCTGGTGGGTGGGGCCGTCTTCGCCCACGGCGACCGAGTCGTGGGTAAAGACGTAAATCACAGGTAGTTTCATGAGCGCGGCCACCCTGATGGCCGGCCGCATGTAGTCGGCGAACACCAGAAAGGTGCCGCAATAAGGGCGGATGCCGCCATGCAGGAACATGCCCGACATGATGGCGCCCATGGCATGTTCGCGGACGCCGAAACGTATATTGCGTCCCGCATAGTTGTCCTTCTGAAACTCCGTCTCGCCGGTCAAATAGGTCTTGTTGGAGGGCGCCAGGTCGGCCGAACCGCCCATCAGGGTCGCAATCCGCTGGGCCAGGGTGTTTAGCACCTGGCCGGAAGCGGCGCGGGTGGCCAGGGGACCGTCGGCCGGTGTCAGTTCGGCCAGACCCTGGTCCCAGCCAAAGGGCAGGAAGCCGCTCAGCGCATCCACCCAGGCATCGGCCAGCTCGGGGTGGGCCGCTTTGTAAGCATTGAATTTCTCCATCCAGGCGGCTTCCCGGGCGGCACCCTCGGGCACTACCCGGCGGCAATGCTCCCGCACATCGTCCGGGACGCAGAAAAGTTCGTCAGGCTCGCAGCCCAGGCAGGCCTTAGTCTGGCGAACCTCCTCCTCGCCCAGGGGGGCGCCGTGGGCATCTTGGGAGTCCTGTTTATTAGGACTGCCGAAGGCTATGTGGGTACTCAATACAATCAGGGTGGGTTTGGCGGTCTCGTTCCTGGCATCCTGTAATGCCTCCTGGATGGCCTGCATATCATTACCATCGGCCACCTTCAGCACCTGCCAGCCGTAGGCTTCGAACCGCTTGGCCACATCTTCGGTAAAGGTGATCTCGGTCGGGCCTTCAATGGTGATGCTGTTGTGGTCATAGATGCAGATCAATCTTGCCAGCCCCAGATGACCGGCCAGCGAGGCGGCCTCGGAGGCCAAGCCCACCATCAAGTCCCCGTCCCCGCATATCGCGTAGGTGAAGTGGTCCACGATCTCGTGTCCCGGCCGGTTGAAACGGGCTGCCAAGTGGCGTTCGGCCATGGCCATACCCGTGGCATTGGCAAGCCCCTGGCCCAAAGGGCCGGTGGTGGTCTCCACGCCCGGCGTACGGCCATATTCGGGATGCCCAGGGGTCTTGCTGCCCCATTGGCGAAAATTCTTAATGTCGTCGAGGCTCAGGTCGTAACCGGTGAGGTGTAGCAGGCTGTAGAGCAGCATGGAGGCATGTCCGCCCGAAAGCACGAACCGGTCGCGGTTGGGCCAGTCTGGATTCTGAGGGTTGTGCCGCATCACCCGGGTCCAGAGCACATGACCAGCCGCGGCCAGCCCCAAGGGAGCGCCGGGGTGACCCGATTTAGCCTTCTGGATCGCGTCCATGGAGAGGGTGCGAATGGTGTTTACGCTCTTCTGATCGACATCGAAAAATTGGCAGGTGGTCATTTTTGTGGCTCTCCTTTGTTCACACCGTTCAATTCGGTGAGGGTCATTTTCCGGCTCTCTTGGTACAATGGATCAAGTGCGGATGCAAGAGAGTCGGTGGGCACAACAGCCCGGCGAGACGGATTGCACTTTAACGTTTTTACCAAGTGACACAATCAGAGCGCCCGCATCCACTCGGGCTTGAGACCGACGTCACCCGCCAGGGCCTGATCGATGAGGGCCAGTACTGCTTGTCGGTCCCTGGGCAGGCGCGCCTTGATGGGCAGATAGTTGGAGGCGTGGTTGGCGTAGAACAGGCCCTTGCTCAAATGGGTATGCGCGAACATGGCGCGCAGCTCGACCAGCATTTCGTGGGCTTCGAGTAACGGAAATTTGCCGCTGCGGTAATCGTCGAACAGAGGCGTACCGGGTATCAGCATCAAGCTCAGAGCGCCGACATGGTGGGGGTCGATGGCCGACAATAACCGGCCGGTGGCCACGGCATGCTCTTTAGAGCGCTGACGGCCGGCGATACCCAGCAACACGGTGACCGAAAGTTTGAACCCGGCGGCCTTGGCTTTACGGCCCATTGCGGTCTGCATACTGCAATCGGCGCCTTTGTTGATGGCCCGCAAGGTCTCATCGTCACCCGATTCCAGCCCCATGTAGAGGATACCCAGGCCGGCCGCCCGCAGCTCTTCGAGTTCCCGCTCGGATTTCATATTCAGACTCTTGGCATTGGCATAGCTGCCCACACGGGTGACCCACGGCAGCTTCGCACGGATGATTTCCAGAATGGGGAGCAACCGCCTTTGGGGGATGATCAAGGCATCTCCGTCGCACAAAAACAGGCGTCGCTGGCGGCTGCAGTTTTGCGAGGCAAACTCGATATCCGCCATGATGCGCGCATGCGGTTTAATCTTGAAGCGCTCCCCCCGGTAGGTCCCGCAAAAGGTGCATTTGTTGCGCGAACAGCCCACGGTAGCCTGGAGCAGGATAGAGTTGGCTTCGCTGGGGGGCCGGATGATATTGCCTTCGTAGTGCATGGGGTGAACCTGACTGCTTCTATTTTCAGATTGTCGCGCAAAGCCCAAAAGCAGGACAAATATGCTGTAGGACGAAAGAAAAATCAAGTGGGGATGGGGAGGCGCTTTTTGTTTTTAAAATCACCAGACGCCCCTGTCACCATTGAATTCTTTTGCGTACCTGCCCCCATCCGGGGGAGGGAGAAGATCTGTTTCAGTTCGGGTACGACCTGAGGCGTAGGGACGGAATATGGGCTAAGAGACTGGATGTCTTTGCCGTTATTCTGGAGTTGTCGAAGGGGAGGGCAGGCTGCTTGTTGAAAAACTCTATTGACTCAAGGCCGGCCCATGATACTTTAGCCACCATGAGACTTTGAGTTTTGATCTGTCTATATTTTGCTGAACCGCACACTAGAAAGGGGGCCCAATGTTTGATCGGATGAAAAAGGGAATGCTGGCCGGTATCGGCCTGGCGCTTAAAACCTGGGATGAGGTCGAAGAGAAGGTGCGGGAGATCCAGAAAAAGGGCGATATGTCCGAATCCGAAGGGCGCAAATTTTTTGAGGAGGTTCAAAAAAAATATGAAAAAGCCCAGGAGAAACTGGAACAACGGGTAGAGCAGACCGCCAGGAGATTTCTGAAAAAGAGCAACATCGTCACCTCGGATGAGCTCAAAGAACTCAGAAAAGAGATTAGCGAGCTTAAAAGCATCGTCAAAACTCTGGCCAAAGACCAAGAATCGTGAGCCCGGAGCGATGAGTCATGAACCTGTAACTACTCAGAGCACTTCATCTTCGGCCCTTCAGGCCTTTCCATATAGCGATGCTATTATGAAAAGACCTGAATGACCGAACCTAAAGCACTCTGAGCAGTTACAATTCGAGATACAATCGTTATAGTTCGTGCTTTTTTGTGCTTTTTGCCATTACGCTGAGTAGTTACCATGAACCTTAACCAATGATCAGTATCCGCAAAATCGGCATCATCGGCCGCACCTACCGCCATCTCAATCGCTACCGCCAGATCCTGACCGTACTCTTCAAATACGGTTTCGGCGATCTTGTGGAGACCCTGAAGATCGAACAATATATCGAGATCGGGCTGCAGATGATCTCCCGCAAGCGGCGCGAACGGCTGGAGAGACTCTCCCGCGCCGAGCGTCTGCGCATGGCCCTCGAAGAGCTGGGGCCCTCCTACATCAAATTGGGACAGGTGCTTTCAACGCGCCCCGACCTGGTCTCCCTCGATTTTGTCACCGAGTTTGCCAAACTTCAGGATGACGTTCCGGCCGTGGCTTACGAAGCCATCCTTCAGACCATCGAATTTGAACTCGACCAGCCCCTGGACCTGTTGTTCGCATGGTTTGACGAAAAACCTCTTGCCACCGCCTCCATCGGTCAGGTTCACCGGGCGCGGCTGCATAATGGTGATGAGGTCGCCGTCAAGATTCAGCGCCCGGGCATCGACAATATCGTCGAGGTGGACCTGGAGATTATGCTCCACCTGGCCACCCTGGCCGAACGCCACGTGGAAGAACTCTCCTTTCATAGCCCGGTAAGAATAGTCGAGGAGTTTGCCCACAGCATCGAAAAGGAGATGGACTATCTGTTAGAGGCCAGCAGCATGGAGAGGACTGCCGGACAATTTCTGGACGACTCCTCGGTTTATGTTCCCAAGCCTTATCGCCGCTTCTCCACGCGACGGGTGCTCACCGCCGAATATATCGAGGGCATCAAGGTCTCCGATATCGACAACCTGCGCAATGCTGGCTACGACTGTGCGCTGATCACGCAGCGAGGAGCGGACGCCCTGCTCAAGCAGATTATCTCTTACGGCTTTTTCCATGCCGACCCCCACCCGGGCAATCTCTTCGTGCTTCCGGGCAACGTGATCTGCCTTCTCGATTTCGGCATGATGGGAACAGTCGACCGCCGCACGCGGGAGAAATTCGTCACCCTGGTGGACAGTATTATCCGCCGCGACGAACCGCGCACCAGCCAAATCCTGGTAAAGCTCACCGACTGGGACGACGAGCCCGACATGGGCCAACTGGAAAAGGATGTGGCCGATTTCTTCTCCCGCTTTCTCTTCCGGCCGCTCAAGGAGATCGAACTGGCCAAACTGCTCCAGCATCTGCTGGAAATGGCTACCAGGAATCGCCTGCGTATGCCCCCGGACATCTTCCTGATGATCAAGGCCCTGGCCCAGGTCGAAAATGTGGTCCGCGTCCTGGACCCCGATTTCGATATCATACGCAAGGCCACGCCACTCATTCGCCAGGTAAAACTCGCACGGCTAAACCCCGACCGCCTGGCCGAAGATGCCGTGCGCCTGGTGGAGCACTCCTATGAATTTCTCACCGACTTTCCCAGGGACCTGCTGGAATTGAGCCGTTCCCTGCGGCAGAAGAGGCTCTCCGTAAACCTGGTCTTCAAGGACCTCGACAAGATGCTGGCCACCAACGATCAGATCTCCA
The DNA here is from genome assembly GCA_964527275.1 of uncultured Desulfosarcinaceae bacterium. Classification (GTDB taxonomy): domain Bacteria; phylum Desulfobacterota; class Desulfobacteria; order Desulfobacterales; family Desulfosarcinaceae; genus JARRKU01. The sequence continues at coordinate 3,256 of CAZGPF010000025.1, read as the reverse complement.
ACCGCATCTCCTTTTCCATCATCATCGCCGCCCTGATCATCGGCTCGGCCCTGATCGTCATCTCCAACATGCCTCCGCTCTTCTACGGCATCTCCGTCATCGGCCTGGCCGGCTTCCTCACCGCCGGCTTTCTCGGCATCTGGCTGCTAGTGGCCATCTTAAAAAAGGGGCGCCTGTAGAGGGCTAGACCATCGAATATCCCGGCCCTTCGCCGCCTTCCGGGCACGACCAGGTGATGTTGTTGAAGGGATCTTTCACATCGCATGTCTTGCAATGCAAACAGTTGGTGGCATTGACCTTGATATGCGCCTTGCCCGAGGTTTCATCCAGCTCCAGCTCGTAAACCTGCCCTGGGCAGAAACTGGTGCATGGGCTGCCATATTTGGGATAACACTGATCGCTACACACCTGTGGGTCGTGAATGCTTAAATGCGACGGCTGGTCTTCGCGATGCATGGTTTTGGACAGGTAGATTCCGGTGAGCTTGTCTACATAAAGCTCGCCGTCATAGCTCTCCGTGGACTCCGGTTCGACGGCCTTTGCGGCCAGCGGCTTGAGGGTATCGGCATCGGCCTCCAGTTGCATAGGATCGATAAAACCGCGACCGCCGGTGAAATATTGGGCGCCCAGATGGATCAATTTCGCGACTCCCTTCCTGGCCAGGGCCTGGGCGCAGTTGCGTCCCTGCCACAGCTCTCTTTTAATCCAGCCCTGCTCCAGGGCGTCGGGATAGCCTTGCAATCCGGCCGCGGTCAGATCCTCTTTAATCAGGGCGTCCACAACAGCCTCGGCGGCCAGGATGCCCGACTGGATGCCGATATGCATACCCTTGAGTGCCGGCGTATTGTGCAGTTGAGCGCAGGCGCCCACCAGCAGCCCGCCATCCAGAGCCAGCCTGGGCAGGGTGTAGTACCCACCGGTGGGCACGGTCCGAGCGCCCTGTTCCAGGACCTTGCCCCCCTTGATGATGCGGGCCACGAAAGGATGGCGCTTGAACCGCATGAACATGGCATAGGGGTCGAGGGCCGGATCGTCATAACAGAGCGCGGTTAGATAGCCGATGCTCAGCCGGTTTTCCGCCATCTCGTAGATAAACCCGCCGCCCGGCGTGCCGAGCCCCAGCGGATAGCCCATCATATGAATGTCGTTGCCCTTGCTCGTGCCAAAATAGTTATCGCCCTCGGGCAACTGGATGACCTCCTTGATGCCGACCTCATAAACATCGGACTGCTTACCCGCAGAGAGCCCCAGGCATTGAGTCATGGACTTGACCAGGCTGCCCCGCGCCCCTTCGGCAAAAATAGTAGCCTTGGCCAGCAGATCGATACCCGGCTCGAAATTGGCCTTGGACCCGCCGTCCTTGTTCAGGCCCTTATCGCCGGTGCGCACCCCGATGATGGTGTGGTCGTCCGCGCCATAGAGAACTTGCTGGCCATCGAAACCGGGAAAGATATTAACTCCCAACTCCTCTGCAATACCACCCAGCCAACGGCACAACTGCGAAGCGCTGATCACATAAGAGCCGCGATTGTGCAGATATTTGGGCGTCATCGGTAAGCAGAGGGCCCTCTCCCTGGTAAGGTAGTAAAATTCATCCCCGCGCACGGTGGTTTCTATGGGACAGCCTCTGTCGAGGTGATCGGGAATCAGCTCGGCAAGGGATTGGGGTTTGAGGATGGCGCCGCTGATGGCATGGGAACCGATTTCGGCGCCCTTTTCAATCAGCGCCACTTCAAGCTCCAACGATTTGTCCCGCGCAAGTTGCATCAGCCGGATGGCGCCAGCGAGGCCGGCAGGACCGCCGCCCACGATCAAGACGTCAAACTCAATGGATTCGCGTTCTACAGTCATCTTCTTCACCCCTGTGATTAATAATGAACAGACGAACAAGCTTTCGAAAACCAAAACGCAAACAGCGATAGCATGAAAGAGTTATAGTGTAAATATCGTCCTGACATACAAACACCTACAGTGCTGCAGCTTATTACATCTTATACACTGCAACCCCCTGAACAGGTACCAAGGCTTTAAATCGATTGTGGAAAAGCTGCCCACGCCGTTTATGGCGGCGGTTAAAACTGACAAATATGCTCTGCATATAAAGCGCCTTGGGCATCAAGCCTTGATGATCTAGACTGGTCCCCCCTATTTTTCGAAAGCTAACCCTATGGTTAACTTTGAAACTTTTGGGCGTTTAGTTTTTTTCGGCGTCAACGGTACTTGTTGCCCCGGTTAATTGTTGTAGTTTACCGTTTGTGCAAGTATTAAGGTGCTTTGAAAATAGGGTTCCATTTTTTTTTACTCAACTTTCGAGGAGCTCCGTATGACCGACATACGCACCATCAGCCCCAGCACTCAACTCTGCATGGTCATCGGAGACCCCATCGGCCACAGTCTCTCGCCGGCCATTCACAACGCCGCTTTTGCCGAACTGGGTCTCGACTTCGTCTACGTGGCCTGCCGGGTGGCAGATGTGAAGCGCGCCCTGGCCGGTATGCGCGCCCTGCAGAACTTTCGCGGCATGAGCATAACCATTCCGCACAAAGTGGAAGCCATGCAGTATCTTGACGAAATACCTGAGATGGACCGCGCCATCGGTGCCGTCAACACCGCAGTCCGCAAGGCAGATCGGCTGATCGGGCTCAACACCGACGGGCCCGGGGCCTTGAAGGCCCTGATGGACGCCGGCGTGGATCTCGAAGAGAAGCACGTGCTGATCATGGGAGCGGGGGGCGCTGCAAGGGCCATCGCCTTTACCCTGGCCTGGGACAATCGCTTGGCGACACTGAGAGTCTTAGACATCGATCAGCCCATGCTCACCAGGCTGGCCGACGACCTGAACGCTGGCACCCAGGCGACGATTGACGCGCGGATATTGACCGCCGGTACGCTGGCGGCGGATATGGAGACGGCAGATATCATCATACACTGCACCCCCATTGGCATGTATCCTAAAACCGATCAAACCCTGGTGCCGGCAACCTTGTTGCGGCCCGGACAAGTGGTCTTCGATATCGTCTACACGCCCCTGGAAACCAGGCTGATAGCGGAGGCCAGGCAGAAGGGGCTGCAAACCATCTCCGGCGTGGAGATGTTTATCAACCAGGCGGCGCTGCAATTCGAACGCTTTACCGGTGCCCAAGCCCCCATGGAGTTGATGCAAGGCGTAGTCAGAAAGCATCTAAAAACATGGTAAGCGTTCACAGGGCACCGAATCTGCTGCGTTGCCGGGCCTTTGAGGTACTAAAGTACATCT
>CAZGPF010000024.1:0-10211 GCA_964527275.1 uncultured Desulfosarcinaceae bacterium | reverse complement strand
AAAGTGCATAAGAGGTGATAAGCTACAGCACTGTAAGCGTTTGCAGGGTGCCGGATATGCAAGGCGTCCGGGCCCGCAGATGTACTTTGGTACCTCAAGGGTCCGGCAACGCAGCAGATTCGGTGCCCTGTGAACGCTTACCATCAGCGCACATCCTCCCAGGTCTTACGAGGGGGATGGCCCAACAGGGCCAACACCCGGTCCACATATGCCGACATCAGATCGTGGAGGCTGATACTTCGGGGGTCGTGGCCTTTGAACATGTAAAACGGCGGAGCAAGTGGCATGATCAGGGCGCCGGCCGCCGCCAGGGTGGCGGCGTTGCGCGTATCGATGACCGACAAGGGCGTCTCGCGCAACCCAAGAACAAGAGGGCGTCGCTCCTTCAAATGGCAATGGGCCGCCCTTGAGATCAGGCTCTCCCCCAGACCTGCGGCGATCTGTCCCAGGGTGTTGGCCGAACACGGCACAATCGCCATCCCCGCCGTGGCCACAGATCCAGAAGCCGGCGGGGCCAGCATGTCGGTGTTGTCAAAGACCTGGCCGGCCTTCTCTTCCAGCTTCTCCACCGGCCCGCACTCCTGAGCATAGATCTCCCGGGCCCATCGGCTGGTGATCAGCATGGTAGGCCAGGGGGATTTGTCCAGCAGCAGCTTGGCGGCATAGGCCCCGGACGCTCCGGTCATGGCTACGACTAAATGGAGGGTCATCTTTTCTCCTGATTATTATTCACCAGCTCTTGCCGCAGACTATCAGAAAATTATTATCTCAAATTCTAGTAACTACTCAGCGTAATGGCAAAAAGCACAAAAAAGCACGAACTGCAACAATTCTATCTCGAACTGTAACTGCTCAGAGTGCTTTAGGTTCGGTCATTCAGGTCTTTTCATAATAGCATCGCTATATGGAAAGGCCTGAAGGGCCGAAGATGAAGTGCTCTGAGTAGTTACAAATTCTATAGCAAGGAATCGTGACTTTATAAAGCTATAGCTCTCTCGCTCTTGTCAATTTTAAATAGCCATGATAACGCACTGCCTGCATTTAATAAATTGCCCCGTCGTGAAAGATTGAGGAGGAGAAGATGGTGCGGGTGGGCGTTATCGGCGCCACGGGTTATGCGGGCGCGGAACTGGTTCGGATATTAAGCGGGCATCCTCGGGTCGAGTTGACGAGCATTACCTCCCGGCAGTACGCGGGTGAGCGCTTTGACGTCATCTACCCATCGATGAACGGCTGGGTGGATCTGAGCTGTGAGGCTTTTGACGCTCAAGCTTTGGCTTCCAGGGTCGATGTGGCCTTTATTGCCCTGCCGCACCAACTGCCAATGTCAATTGTTCCCGAGTTGCTGCGGCGTGACGTCAAGGTGGTCGATCTCTCCGCCGACTTCCGGTTTAAAAATCTTGCCTCGTACCAGGCCCACTACCAGACCCATACGGCGCCCCAACTGTTGGCCCAGGCCGTGTACGGGCTCAGCGAGGTTTACGCCGCTCAGATAAAGAGTGCCGATCTGATCGGCAATCCCGGCTGCTACCCCACCAGCGTGCTGCTGCCCCTTGTGCCCTTGATTCGAGACGACCTGATAGATACCCGACACCTGATCGCCGACGCCAAGTCGGGTGTCAGTGGAGCGGGTCGCGGCGCCACCTTGGCCACTCACTACTGCCAGGTCAATGAATCGTTCAAGGCCTATAAGGTCGGCGGACATCGCCATACGCCCGAAATGGAAGCTATCCTGAGCGAGCAGGCCGGCCATGACGTCGCCTTGACCTTCGTACCGCACCTCGTGCCCCTCACCCGGGGGATGGAGACCACAATATATGCCCAGGCACGTAGCGGGGTGATCGCCCGCGACATCGAAGCTTGCCTGAGCCAGTTCTACCAGGGCCGGCCCTTTGTGCGATTATGCGGTGCCAAACCCGCCGATACCCTCAATGTCAAAGGCACCAACTGTTGCGATATCGGATTTGTACTTCATTCCCGCAGCGGTCGTCTGATCCTGATGTCCGCCATCGACAACCTGGTGAAGGGCGCGGCCGGGCAGGCGGTTCAAAATATGAACATCATGTTGGGTTTAGATGAAGCTACTGGCTTGCGACCCTCGCCATATTCACTATAAAAAAATAAAGGAGAGAAAAAAGATGACCGCACAGTTAATCAAAGGCACGGAGATCCGTGAACAAATTCTTGAAGAGATCACCGCCGATGTGGCGAAGATCAAGGAGCAGCATGGGGTGGTCCCCGGACTGGTGACGATCCTGGTGGGAGAAAATCCCGCTTCCATCTCCTACGTTACGCTGAAGATCAAGACGGCACATCGTGTCGGTTTCACCGAAGTCCAGGACAGCCAGCCGGAGGATATCCCGGAAGCCGATCTACTGGCACTGATCGAAAAATACAACAACGATGCTTCAATCAACGGAATCCTCGTGCAACTGCCCCTGCCCAAGCATATCGATGAGAAGAAAGTGCTCAACGCCATCGACCCGGACAAGGATGTGGACGGGTTCCATCCGGTAAATGTCGGTCGCTTGATGATCGGCGGCAATGCAGTCAAATTCGCGCCCTGCACCCCGGCCGGGATTCAAGAGATGATAGTGCGTGCCGGCGTGGAGACCAAGGGGGCCGAAGTCGTGGTGGTCGGACGCTCCAATATCGTGGGCAAGCCCATTGCCAATATGATGCTACAGAAAGGCGTCGGCGCCAACTCCACGGTGACCGTCGTGCATACCGGTACCAAGGACCTCGCCGGGCACTGCAAGCGTGCCGACATTCTCATCGTGGCCGCCGGTGTTCCGGGCCTGGTGAAGCCCGCATGGATCAAGCCGGGGGCCTGTGTAATCGATGTGGGCGTCAATCGCGTGGGTGAAAAGATAAGCGCAAAAACCGGTAAGAAGATTGCCGTTCTGCGTGGTGATGTCGATTTTGAGGCTGCCAAGGAGATCGCCGGCTGCATCACGCCCGTACCCGGAGGGGTCGGTCCCATGACCATCACCATGCTGATGCTCAACACGTTGAAGTCCTGCAAATATAAACTCGGCATGCAGTAGTTAAATCCTAGGGGGCGGTCCGAATTTTTTAGCGGTCCGTCCCTGTGATCTTTTATTAAACAAAATCAGAAGGTAAGGCCTATCAATGGTTGACATTATGTCTTATCCGTGGTAGCTGTTTTGCAATTCCTAAGACAATTTATCTTCAAAGATTGTGTAACTATTTGAAATAGAAGTACAAACTTGGGTTATTGTATCTTGTCAGGCTACTTATAATTATAGTCAGGATTGAAGCATGGCACACAAATTTTCCCTTATTCTTCTCGGTGCTTCGGGCTCCAGAATCAAACAAATTCACTGTTCCCGTCACAAAGTGCATGGCCTCATCGTGGTGCTCCTCCTGGTGGTCGCAGGATTGGGGTACGGGATTTTTGACTATGTTTCCCTGCGCCAGGACTTAAGCAACAAAAAGCAGATCGAAAGTGATTTGGGGAGGCAGACCGAAGAGGTCGCGCATCAACGGGAGCAGATTCAGAACTTTGCCCTGGAGATCAATGAGCTGAAGCATAAACTATTGCAATTCAATCGATTTGAAGAGCGCATTCGGATCATCGCCAATATCAACAAGCCCGATAAAAATGAAGGTCTTTTTGGCGTGGGCGGTTCAGTTCCGACGGACCTCAATCCCGATATGGAGCTCTCCAGGAGGCATCACAGCCTGATCAAAGAGATGCATCAACAGGTCGATCAGCTCGATCAAGCCACCGACAATCAAAAAGACGATTTTGAATACCTGCTCGGTAAACTGGAAGCACGCAAAAATCTGATGGCCCACACACCGGCCATACGCCCCGCTAGAGGTTGGGAGACCTCTGGCTTCGGCTTCCGCCACTCTCCCTTTACCGGAGAAGAGGAGTTCCACAAAGGCCTGGATATCGCCAACAGAAAAGGGACCCCGGTCATGGCCACGGCTGATGGCGTAATTTCATTTGTGGGGCCCAAAGGCAACCTGGGCAATGTAGTTGTCATCGATCATGGTCATGGCATCACCACTCGCTATGCCCACCTGAGCAAGGCGATGCAGAAACGAGGTGCCCGGGTGCAAAGAGGCGATCTTGTAGCCAAAATGGGTAACTCCGGACGCAGCACCGGACCCCACCTGCACTACGAAGTGCGCTTGAACGGGGTCCCCGTCAATCCCCACAAATATATTTTGAACTGAATCCTGTGACTCTCCAAGCTTTGTCGTTCCCCACCGGCTGGGACTTAAAACGATTTGCCAAATAAACAGTACCAACATTAAATCGAGATTGGATTGTCTGGTTCCGTCTCGATTTCTATTTCGATCCCGATTTGGGTTTGGATAGTCACGGGATGCAAACTAAAAAGGCGTGACCGGGATAAGAGTTCATCTTCCTCCTGAGCCTTTCCCGACATTGACGCCGTTCAACAGAGGAGCCCGGATTCCATGGTTTGGAACCTGCTGACAAAAGTATTTGGCAGTAAAGGCGAACGCGAATTAAAGCAGTTGTGGCCCCTCGTGGAGGCCATCAACTCCTTGGAGCCTCAGATTCAGGCCCTGACCGACGATGAGCTCAAGGGGCAGACCTCCAAATTCAAACAGCAAATGCTGCAGGGTGCCAGCATGGAAGACCTGCTGCCCGAGGCTTTTGCCACGGTGCGCGAGACATCGGTGCGCACCTTGGGGATGCGACATTTCGATGTCCAGCTCATCGGAGGTATCGTCCTGCACAGGGGAAAAATCGCCGAGATGAAGACCGGCGAGGGCAAGACCCTGGTGGCCACGTTGCCCGCCTATCTGAACGCCTTGACCGCCAGGGGGGTCCACGTGATTACGGTAAACGACTATCTAGCCACCCGGGATACCGAGTGGATGGGTCAGGTCTATAACTTCCTGGGAATGTCGGTCGGCACCGTCAAACATGGCCTGGACGATGCGCAGCGTCTGGAGGCCTACGGCGCGGATATCACCTACGGGACCAATAACGAATTCGGCTTTGATTATCTACGTGACAACATGAAGTTCGAAGCCGCCAGCCTGGTGCAAAAAGATCTGCATTTCGCGATTGTCGATGAGGTGGACAGCATCCTGGTGGATGAGGCCCGGACACCTCTGATTATTTCCGGGCCGGCTGAAAAATCGACACATCTTTATTACGATGCGGACAAAATCATACCGCGCCTCAAGCAGGATGACCACTATACCAAGGACGAAAAGGCCAGAAGCGCAACCCTGACAGAGGCCGGCGTGGCAGCCTGCGAGGGGCTGCTGGGTATCGACAACCTCTATGAACCAAGCAACATCGAGCTTCTGCACCATGTCAACCAGGCACTCAAGGCCCGCACCCTGTTCAAGCGCGACGTGGATTATATCGTTACCGATGGTCAGGTGGTAATCGTCGATGAATTCACCGGCCGGCTGATGCCGGGGCGCAGGTACAGCGAGGGGTTGCACCAGGCCCTGGAGGCCAAGGAGGGGGTCAAGATCGAGAACGAGAACCAGACCCTGGCCACGATTACTTTTCAGAACTATTTTCGCATGTACGACAAGCTGGCCGGCATGACTGGCACGGCCGATACCGAGGCGGCGGAGTTTAAGAAAATTTACGATCTGGAAGTCAGCGTGGTGCCCACCCATCGCCCCATGGTGCGGGACGATTTTGCCGATGTGATCTATAAAACCGTTGGCGAGAAGTACGAGGCCGTACTGGATGAGATCGAAGAGCTGTATACAAAAGGCCAGCCCGTTCTGGTGGGAACCATCTCCATCGACGTTTCCGAGCAGCTCTCCCGCAAGCTCAAAAAGCGCAAAATCCAGCATGCAGTCCTGAATGCCAAGAACCACAAGGCCGAGGCGCAGATCATCAGTCAGGCCGGTCAAAGAGGAGCCGTGACCATCTCCACCAACATGGCCGGTCGTGGTACCGATATCAAGCTGGGTGAGGGTGTTACCGATCTGGGCGGCCTGCACATACTTGGTACCGGGCGCCATGAGAGCCGCCGGATCGACAATCAGCTTCGCGGGCGCTCGGGACGACAGGGTGACCCCGGCACTTCCCGTTTTTTTCTCTCCCTGGAAGACGACCTGCTGCGTATCTTCGGCGGCGATCGCATCAAGAGCGTCATGGGCCGGCTGGGCATGGAGGAGGGAGAACCCATCGAACACGGGCTGATCAGCAGGGCCATTGAGAATGCCCAATCCAAGGTGGAGGGCCACAATTTTGAAATCCGTAAACATCTGCTCGAATACGATGATGTGATGAACCAGCAGCGTGAGGTAATCTATGCTCAGCGGCGTGAACTGCTCATGGGCGAAGACATTCACGCAACCATTGAAGAGATGATCAAGGAGAAAGCCGAAGAGATTGCCGCCCAATTCGCCGATGAGCGTATTCTGCCCGAAGACTGGGACTTGAAGGGACTCTCCGATACAGTCATCAAGCAGTTCAACTTCCGGTTGGCCACCTTCGATGAAAATACACTCGATGGGTTGACCGAAGAGGGGTTGGCCCAGGAGATTATCGATCAGGCCACCGCGTTCTACGCCCAGCGCGAACAGCGGTTCGGCAGTGAAGCCATGCGCCATCTGGAACGTTTCTTCATGCTGCAGACCGTCGACAACCTGTGGAAAGACCATCTGCTGAGCATGGACCATCTGAAAGAGGGTATCGGTCTGCGGGGCTACGCCCAGCAGAATCCACTGCTGGTTTACAAGAAGGAGGGGTTTGCACTTTTTAACGATCTAATCGAGAGTATCAAGGACGACACTCTTTTCATCCTCTATCATGTCGAGCTTGCCGAACCCCAGGCCATCGATCAGCAGCGCAAGACCCCGCAACAGGAGCTGGTCTATTCCGGAGGCGAGGCCCAGCCAGCCAAGAAGAACCCAGTGCGCCGGACCGCCAAAAAGGTGGGGCGCAACGCACCATGTCCGTGCGGTAGCGGAAAAAAGTACAAAAAGTGCTGTGGCCGCTAGGAGTAGTAATCTATGTGCAGCCGGGCATCATATCAGAGACCCACGGTCGCCTGAGCGAAGCAGTCTGGAGCGTGTTGCAGGGTGCCGACGGCATCATCCATTGATCCATGCCCATCTTGTGATTATCAAAACCAACCCTCTTTACAACGTAACTACTCAGCGTAATGGCAAAAAGCACAAAAAAGCACGAACTATAACGATTGTATCTCGAACTGTAACTGCTCAGAGTGCTTTAGGTTCGGTCATTCAGGTCTTTTCATAATAGCATCGCTATATGGAAAGGCCTGAAGGGCCGAAGATGAAGTGCTCTGAGTAGTTACTTTACAACATCCATTGCCAATGCTTATAATCGTTGCGAGCCTTCAAGTCAGCGATACACCTTTATCGGCTGAGATGTAATTAAATTTGGTGGCTTTAACAATTATGAATGCACCGGTTCCAGAGACAAAAGAGGCCGCCGATGCCAGGACGCGCGATCAAATTTCAGAGCCCGAAATGTATACGGTTCTGTTGCATAACGACAACTATACCACGATGGAGTTTGTCGTCCTGGTGCTGGTCCAGGTCTTCCGTAAATCGATAGATGATGCCACACGCATCATGCTCAACGTGCATAGGCGCGGAATCGGCGTTTGCGGCCAGTATACCTATGAGGTTGCTGAAACCAAGGTCGATACGGTGACCAGGATGGCTCGCCAGGAGGGCCACCCGCTAAAATGCACTCTGGAGAAAGCATAAATGCCATGATTAGCAAAGAGCTGAGCATAACACTAGGCTTCGCGGTTCGGGAGGCCAAGCGCCGCCGTCATGAATATGTCACCATCGAGCACATCCTGTATGCCATACTGCATGACAACAACGGCGTGGAGATCATCGAGGGGTGTGGCGGCAACCTTGAGCAAATCAAGGAGAGTTGTGAAAATTTCTTTCAGGAGAAGATGGAGAGCATCCCCGATGGGGATGACTACATGCTGCAACAGACCAACGGTTTTCAGCGCGTCATCCAGCGGGCGGTGAACCAGGTGCGCTCGGCCGAAAAGGGTGCGGCGGCCGTCAGCGACATCCTGGCCGCCATATTCATGGAGAAAAAGTCGCATGCCGCTTACTTTCTGAATCAGGAGGGCATCACGCGACTGGATGTTCTCAATTACATCTCCCATGAATTCACTCTCGGCAGTGAGGATGGCGACTCTTCCGATTTTACCAAGTCCGATTCCGAAGTCGCAAAGAAGAAGAAAAAGGCCAACCCGCTGGAGGCCTATGCCATCGATATGATGGCCATGGCGGCCCAGGAAAAATTCGATCCCCTGATCGGACGCCTGGACGAGATGCAGCGCACCATGCAGGTACTGTGCCGTCGGCGCAAGAACAACCCGGTATTCGTAGGTGACCCAGGAGTTGGCAAGACCGCCATGGCCGAGGGCCTGGCCCAGAGAGTATACAGCAAAGAGGTCCCCGGCATCTTAAAAGAGATGCACATCTACTCTCTTGATCTGGGGGGCATGCTGGCCGGTTCCAAGTTTCGGGGAGACTTCGAACAGCGCCTTAAAGGCGTGATTCAAGAGCTTCAAAAGCGCGACAATGTGATCTTGTTCATCGACGAGATTCACACCATCGTTGGCGCCGGCGCTACCAGCGGCGGCACCATGGATGCATCCAATATATTAAAGCCCGTGCTGGCCAACGGTGAAATTCGCTGCATCGGCTCCACAACCTACGAAGAGTATAAGAACCACTTTGAAAAGGATCGCGCCCTGTCGCGGCGTTTTGAAAAGATTGAGCTGGCCGAGCCCACCATCCCGGAGAGTGTGCGCATCCTTAAAGGGCTGCGTACCCGCTATGAAGAACACCACGGCATCGTGTATATGGACAAGGCCCTCCAATCGGCATGCGAGCTCTCCGCCAAATATCTCAATGACCGCTTCCTGCCCGATAAGGCCATTGATGTTATCGATGAGGCCGGGGCCTATATTCGCCTGACCGGTAAGGGGCGGCGCAAGAAGATTAATCCTCTGGACATTGAAAAAATCGTGGCCAAAATGGCCCGCATCCCCACCATAAGCGTCTCCACGCCAGACAAGGCCAAGCTTGCGACGCTGGATGATCGGCTCAAGAGTGTCGTCTTCGGGCAAGATACCGCCATCGGCGCACTGGTCACGGCAATCAAGCGGCAGCGAGCCGGCCTGGGGCACCCTGAAAAACCGGTAGGCTCTTTTCTCTTCACCGGACCCACAGGCGTAGGCAAAACCGAAGTCGCCCGCCAGGTAGCCCTGAATCTAAATGTGGAGTTCGTGAGATTCGATATGAGCGAATACATGGAAAAGCACACCGTAGCCCGATTGATCGGCGCGCCACCAGGCTATATCGGTTTTGATCAGGGCGGACTGCTCACCGAAACCATCCGCAAACACCCCTATTCCGTCTTGCTGCTGGATGAAATCGAGAAGGCCCATCCCGACCTGTTCAATATCCTGCTCCAGGTGATGGACCATGCCACCCTGACCGACAACAACGGCAAAAAGGCCGATTTCCGCAACGTGATCCTCATGATGACCTCCAATGCCGGCAGCCGTGAAATGAGTTCGGCTACCATCGGCTTCGGCGACCCCAAAAAAGGCAGCGGCGCCAAAGGCAAAAAAGCCCTCGAAAAATATTTCAGCCCGGAATTCCGCAATCGTCTGGACGGCATCATCAGTTTCAACGGCCTCGATATGGGCATCATGGAACAGATCGTGGACAAGTTCATGGCCGAATTCACTATCCAGCTCACATCCAGGAAAGTCGAATTGGCTTACACCGACGCCGCCCGAAAATGGCTGGCCGAAAAAGGCTATGATCCCCAGTACGGTGCCCGACCGCTGGTAAGGCTCATACAGACCGAAATTAAGGACGCCCTGGCCGACGAGATCCTGTTCGGTCGCCTGGTAAAAGGCGGCAAAGTCACCATCGACCTGGGAGAGAAGAAGTTGATATTCAAGTATGCCTAGCTACAGGCTTTCAGGAAAAGGTTTTGGCCACGGCATAAATCGTGGATCAGCTACACAATTATCCCCTCTGTCTATACTTGCCGAAATTATTTTTTAAAAGCCTATAAGAGCTCACTTATCGTACCTATTCAGGGGAGTTGCAGTGAACAATAGATGATAAGCACTGAACTGTAAGCGTTTGCTTAGGTGCCGGATATGCAAGGCGTCCGGGCCTGCAGATGTACTTTGGTACCTCAAAGG
>CAZGPF010000023.1:0-10326 GCA_964527275.1 uncultured Desulfosarcinaceae bacterium | reverse complement strand
TGCGCCCCTGAGAGTTCGATTCTCTCCTCCGGCACCAAGAATATCAAAGGGGTTACCTTCTTGAGGGTGGCCCCTTTTCTCTATCGAATGTGTCGAAAAAAACTTGACACAACCAGAATATCACCTCAGCACTAAAGTTCTGTTGGATTGAAACGATAACGAGACTAGAGACTCTATGCTCAAGGCTTTTTTTCGTTGGCAGCTGAATATGGCCCATTTCCTGTCGGAATCATAATTGGCATCTGGCTTAGAAATTATGCATCTAAAAGAGAATTCAAATATCAAAATGAAATGATCAAGTCGCACGCAAGAGAAGTTGCCGAACTTAAGCGTGCCGTGACCATCCAATAAAAATGAATTGAGAAGTTACACGAGCAATTAGAACTGACGCCAAAGCAATAGAATGGGGGGCAACGATGACGTGGCTTCTGGTAATTTGTGTTTCCATTGTAGCCTCATATACGTGGTTATTCATCGGCAGGGTTATGCAAGCCAAAAGACAATTGGAAATCGCCCGTGCCAGGGCTAATCTGGCGTGGGCAATCGCAGAACTAAATGAAAATTCCTTTTTAAGCGGCAAGATAAATAATCACAGCGTGTTGCATAATAGTTACTATCAATACTTTCTGAGTGTTCTGTGTGGTGATTTTAGGCTAAATTATGCACATATAAAAAATGATATGTCATGGGATGATAAAACTGATAGAGAAACTAAAGCACTAGAAGATGAAATTGAATCATTAGGGCCAAAATCGAAAGCTGCAGTGCGTTGCGCTATGTATTCCAGCGCCAAAATTTTAATGCTAACTAAACCTGTATATGGTTTGATTCTTTTCTTAAAATATAGTGATTTAAAGCTTAACTACCGAAAATCAGTGGAGAAAACATCGGAACGTATTGGAGCAAATTCTCCCTTAGTCAAGCCCGGGGATCCAGATTATTGTGCTGCTTGATAAAGTTGTCGTGTACCATAGAAACCAGCCTTCCAAACCGGCTGGTTTTTTGTTGTCATAAATCTGACAGAGAGGAACTGCTAAAAATAGAAGTGCGCAAAAAAACTTGACGCCACCTTCAAACTACTTTGCTCTCCTCCCCTGCACCTAAGCGTGATGACGTCTAGATTTGTTGAAAATCAATTGCAATCCGTCGCTATTTTGATAGCCTCAGACGCGATGAGCATAACACCACGACCCAGTTTTGTTTTGTGCATTGTGACTCTTCTCCTGATGGTCACGGCCTGTGCCCCGTTTGCGCCCCCTGAAAGAGCGGCGCAAAGCGCACCAATGCCATCCGCCTATTTGCATCCATCTTCGGAGGCCAGGTACCCAAAAAGCTGGTGGCAGGCCTTCGACGCCCCGGAGCTGAATGCCTTGGTCGAAGAGGCCCTGGGCAACAATTTTTCTTTGCGGGAGAGCTGGGCGCGTCTGCGGCAAGCCGAAGCCCTGGTCATCCGTAGCAGAGCCGATAGCTACCCAGATCTGAGTCTGGATGGCAGCAGTTCGGTGGGGCAGCGGCAAACTGCCAACGGGCAGCGGACTACCGCTAGGGAGGAGAGCTACGCCTTGGGATTGTCCAGCGGTTATGAGATCGATCTGTGGGGACGTATCAATTCCATGCGGCAGGCGGAGCTTCTCGAGGCCATGGCCACCCGGGAAGAGTTGAACGCCGCGGCCATCACCCTGGCCGCCAATGTCACCACACGCTGGATCGGGATCATCTCCCAACGGTTGCAGCGCGCCTTGGTTGAGGCGCAGCTCAAGGCCAATCAGACGGTGCTGGAGCTGCTAGAGTTGCGTTTTCGCAAATCCCTGGCCTCGGCGCTGGATGTGTTGCAGCAGCGCCAATTGGTAGAGCAGTCCAGGTCCCAACTGCCTCTGATCGATCAGAGCGAATACCAACTGCTGCACGAACTGGCTGTGCTGTTGGGGCGCATGCCCTTTTCCCTGCCACGGATTAAGCATGCCGCTTTTGACATACCCGCCGGGGTGCCGGCAGCGGGCCTTCCGGCCCAACTGCTCGCCGCCCGACCCGATATCCGGGCCGCCAGGCGACGGCTTGAATCGGCGGATTGGATGGTGGCCGCCGCCAAGGCCGACCGGCTGCCCGCCATTCGTCTGACCGCCGGAGCGACCTTCCAATCCAGCGAACTTAATCTGTTGTTTGACAATTGGCTCGTCAACCTGGCAGCCGGCCTTAGTGCGCCCCTCTTCGACGGACGGCTGCGTAAAGCCCAAATTGAGCTGCGGGAGGCGGTGGTAGCCGCGGATCTGGCCTCTTACCGGGGGGTGATCTTAGCGGCCATGCGTGAAGTTGAAGACGCCCTGGTGAGTGAAGAGAAACTGCGCGAACACCTTTCCGGGCTGGCTGCGCAACTTGAGGCTGCCCGCCTGGCCCTGAATGAAGCCCGCTCGCGCTACCTCAACGGTGTCGCTGACTATCTGTCTGTCTTGACACAGTTATTAAGCGTTCAGAATTTAGAGAGGAGTCAGATCCAGCGCCGGGCCGACCTGCTGGTGGCCCGGGTGGATCTATACCGCGCCCTTGGCGGGCATTGGACTGATCCCTTGCTGCCAAAGCCGCAAAATTAGATTTTAAGATGCAATGGAACCAAACCCATGGGCTCCAACGAATCAGCGGGCGACCAGCGCCCCTCCTATTTGCAAGGACCGCAGAGATTCGGACGTCTGATTATCCTCAGCCTCTGTCTGGCAATAATTGCCGCCGGCGCTGGGGCCTACATCGTCATCGTGCGTTCGGCACCCAAAGCGACGAAACGGCCGCCGGTGAAACTGGCGCCCCTGGTCACTGTCCAGAAGGTCTATCCCCGCTCTCAGGCCGTCACCATTCATGTCATGGGCAGCGTGGTTCCAGCGCGGGAACTGCGTTTGAAGTCGCGGGTCGCTGGCCAGATCGTCTACCTCCATCCCGAGTTTGCGGCCGGCGGGATCGTGCGCCAAAACGACTCCGTCGTGCGCATCGATGACCGGGACTACAAGCTCATCGTGGCCCAGAAACAGAGTGGTGTGGCAGACGCGAGCTTCAACCTGAAGCTCGAGCTGGGCCGCCAGGATGTGGCCCGGCGCGAGTGGAAACTGCTCAATGGCGACAGCCAGGCCTCCGAGGCCGGCTCCGCACTGGCCCTGCGCAAGCCCCACCTGAAGAAGAGTCAATCCGACTTAAAGGCCGCCCGTGCGGAACTGGATGCGGCGCTCCTGCAACTGGCCCGGACCGATATCCGGGCACCGTTCAACGCCATCATTCGCGCCACCCATGTGGAGATGGGCTCCCAGGTGGCGGCCCAGGAGAACCTGGCCACCCTGGTGGGAACCGATGAGTATTGGGTGCAAGCCTCGGTCCCCGTCGACCGTCTGCAATGGATCAAGATACCCGACAGCCGCCGTCACAAAGGAGCCCCGGCACGCATCACCTATCATGGGGATGCCGTGCGCAGCGGCCGCGTCACAAGGCTGCTTGGCGATCTGGAGTCGCAGGGCCGTATGGCTCGGCTGATCGTGGCCATCCACGACCCGTTGGGACTGCAAGGCAACGATAAATCCTTACCGGCAATGCTGATCGGCGAATATGTGCGCGTGCAGATCGAGGGACGTCGGGTCGAGAGCGCCTATCGCATCCCCAGGACCGCCTTGCGCAACAATACCCATCTCTGGGTGGCGGGCCAGGACGACAGGCTGCGGGTGCTGCCGGTTGCGATCATCTGGCGCGATACCCAAACCGTGCTGGTCAGAGAGGGCCTGCAACCCGGAGACCGGGTGATTGTTTCCGACCTGTCCACCCCCGTCCCCGGCATGACCGTCAAGGTCACGGAGGCCGTGGATGGGCCCCTCAAACCGGCGTCACTCCCCGATGCCAAGCCAGTTAAAGGAACACCGGCCCCATGAAGACCCACCCCACCCGCGAAAGGCCCCCTGGCGGGCCGATCACCTGGATGGCGGGGCACACGGTGAGCGCCAACCTGCTCATGCTGACCCTGCTCATCGGCGGTCTGCTGATGGGATTACGTATTAAGAAGGAGGTCTTTCCAGCTTTTGACCTCGACATAGTCACTATCAGCGCAGCCTACCCGGGCGCCAGCCCAGAGGAGGTGGAGCGAGGAGTCGTGATAGCCATCGAGGAGGCGGTTGCCGATATTGCGGGTATCAAGGAGATCTCCTCCATAGCCAATGAAGGCGTCGGCACGGTGACCGTCGAAGTGCTGGAAAGCGAAGATGCCCAGCAGGTGGGACAGGATATCAAAAATCAGATCGACCGCATCTCCTCCCTGCCCGAGGATGTCGAAGACCCTCGCGTGACTGTGCTCAAGCGCAAGCGCTACGTGATCTCCCTGGCCCTTTATGGGAATCAGAGCGCATGGGTGTTGCGGGAGATGGCAGAGATCGTGCGCGACCTTTTGCTGCAGGAAACCGGGATCACTCAGGTGGAACTCAGCGGCATCCGGGACTACGAGATCAGCATCGAGGTGCCCCAGGATCAGCTCCGGACCTACAACCTGACTTTGGCGGCGTTGGCCGAAACCCTGCGTCAGGCGGCCATTGAAACCCCGGGGGGTGCTATCAAGACCGCCGGCGGCGATGTGCTCGTACGGGTCAAGGAGCGCCGCGATTTTGCCCATGAGTTCGCCGGTATACCGGTGATCAAGACCAATGACGGCACCCTGGTGCTGCTCGAAGAGATCGCCACTATCCGCGACGGGTTCGAAGATACCGAACGCTTTGCCACCTTCAATGGTCAGCCGGCCGTGATGTTGGAGGTCTACCGGGTAGGCGCACAGACTCCCATGTCGGTCTCCGAGGCGGTGCGCCGCAAGATCGACGAAATCCAGCCGATGCTGCCTGCGGGCCTGACCCTGGAAGCCCGCAACGACCGTTCGGAGATCTATGGCCAACGTCTCGAACTGATGATACGTAACGGCTACATCGGCCTGGGGCTGGTCTTCATCCTGTTAGCGATCTTCCTGGAAGCCCGGCTGGCATTCTGGGTCAGCCTGGGGATTCCGATCTCGTTTCTAGGGTCCATGCTGCTGCTGCCTACCATGGGCATCAGCATCAACATGGTCTCCATGTTTGCCTTTATCGTCACCTTGGGGATCGTGGTGGACGATGCCATCGTGGTGGGTGAAAACGTCTACTACCACCGCCAGGCCGGCCTGGGATGGTTCGCCGCCGCCGTGCGGGGGGCTCAAGAGATCTCCATGCCGGTGATCTTTTCCGTGCTCACCAACATGATTGCCTTCATGCCTATGTTTTTCGTTCCCGGCTTCATGGGTAAGGTGTTCCGCCAAGTTCCGGTGGTGGTGATCAGCGTATTTACCATCTCGCTCATCGAGAGCCTCTTTATTTTGCCGGCCCACCTGGGGCATCGCCACACGTTTCAAGAGGGCAGCTTGTTTGGACGCCTGATCCATAGGCAACAGCGCTTCAGCAATTTTTTCCGCCGCGCCGTGCGCACAAAGTACGGCCCATTCCTGGGGTTTTGCCTGCGCTATCGCTACGTGACCATCTCCGTCGGCATCGCAACTCTCCTGATTGCCTTCGGCTATGTCAAGAGCGGCCGCATGGGCTTTGAGCTCTTTCCCAAGGTGGAGTCGGACTATGCCAAGGTGACGGCCGTGCTGCCCTTCGGCACCTCCGTCCAGAAGACCGCCAAGGTGCAGCGGCAACTTGTGGAAACGGCCCAGGAGATCGTGGCCCAAAACGGCGACGACCGGTTGTCCGAGGGGATCTATGCCCTGCTGGACGGCAACACAACCACGGTGCGGGTCTACTTGACGCCGCCCGATGTGCGCACTATCTCGACGGCGCAGTTGACCAGTTTGTGGCGTCAGCGCATGGGCCGCCCCACCGGTGTGGAGTCTATCAAATTCGAATCCGATGCCGGCGGTCCCGGACGGGGAGCGGCCATAGCCGTGGAGCTTAGCCATCGCGATGTGGATGTGCTCCAGCGCGCCAGCACCGAACTGGCCGCCGCCTTGGCCTTCTATCCCCAGGCCGTGGATATCGACGACGGCTTTTCACCTGGCAAGCAGCAGATCGACTTCACGATCCGCCCCGAGGCTTTGAGCCTGGGCCTGCAGGCCCGGGAGATCGCCCGCCAGGTGCGCCACGCCTACTACGGGGCCGAGGCCCTGCGCCAACAGCGCGGGCGTAACGAAGTTAAGGTGATGGTGCGCCTGCCAAAGGCCGAACGGACCACCGAACAGAGCCTGTCAGAGATGATCCTGAGAACACCGACGGGGATCGAGGTGCCACTGCGCCAGGCTGTAAACTTCACCCGCGGGCGAGCCTACACCACCATCGAGCGCCGCCAGGGCCGACGCGTGGTGATGGTCAGTGCCGACGCGCGACCGCGCAGCCTGGCCGGCCAGGTGGTGACGGGCCTGAAATCCGACTTTCTGCCCGCCCTTACGGAAAAATACAGTGGTCTAAGCTACAGCTTCGAAGGCCGCCAGGCCGACCGCCGCGAGAGCATGCAGGCCTTGTTCAGGGGGCTGGGCTTCGCCCTGATAGTGATCTTCGCCATGCTGGCGGTACCCATGAACAGCTATATCCAGCCGGTCATCATCATGGCGGCCGTCCCCTTCGGGGTGGTGGGGGCCATCATCGGCCACCTGATCATGGGCTACAGCCTGAGCGTAATCAGTATGTTCGGCGTGCTGGCCCTATCCGGCGTGGTGGTCAACGACTCTCTGGTGCTCATCGATTTCGCAAATCGCCGCCGTCGGTCGGGAATGGTCGCCAGCGCCGCGATCCATGAAGCCGCCGTGCAACGTTTCCGGCCCATCATGCTCACGACCCTGACCACCTTCGGCGGTTTGACGCCCATGATTTTCGAAACCTCCCGCCAGGCGCGCTTTCTCATCCCCATGGCGATCTCCCTAGGCTACGGCATTCTCTTTGCCACCTTGATTACCCTCTTGTTGGTGCCTTCGTTCTATATGGTAGTGGAAGACATCTTGCGATTGTTCAGACCCGCTGCCGAAGACGAAATTAAGCCAGCTTGAACAACATAGCGGCATTGCGACCGCAGATCGAGGCCCGTTGATCCGGGGTAAGCCCGGCCCGGGCCATCTCCTTGAAGTAGCGCGCGGGTTGGATGAGGGGATAGTCGCTGCCAAAGAGGATCTTCTCTCTGCCGGCCAGGGTAACGGCCTGTTGGTAAATCTCCGGCTGATAAAGATAGGGTGATGCGGCGGTGTCGAACCATACATTGGCCAGGGCGTGGCGGACCTCCTTTTTCAGCAGAGTATAAAAGAAGATGCCGCCCCCCCAATGGGCCAGGATGATGCGGTTGCGTCTATGCCGACGGACCAGGCCATAGATCTGGGCCAGAGTGTTGGGGGTCTTGCCGGGATAGGTATGACCCACCGGCTCGTTGGTGTGGATCATCACCGGAAGATCGTAATCCAAGGCCAGGGCCATGATCGGTTCGAGTTTGTCCAGGCATTGCTGTTCTAAACCCGAGCCGTAAAAGGCCAGCTCGCCCACACCGGAGAGACCGGCGGCCAGGCAGCGGCGCACCTCTCTGGAGGCTTCGGGGTGCAGTGGATCGAGACAGCACAATCCGATCAGGCGGTCCGGGAAACGGCCTACGGTCTCCAGGATATAGTCGTTGTGGCGTTTGAAGATCTCGGCGTGGCGCCAGGGAAATCCGAAGATGACGCTCTTGTCCACCCCTTGGGCGTCCATCATGGCGATGGTCTCATCACCACCCACCAGCCTGGCATGAGGGGTGTCATATAGCAGCCTGAAAGCCGGTTCGTTGTCGAAAAAGTCCTCGCGCGATTGACGAATGGCATGGGGAAAGGCGTGGGTGTGAACGTCTATGATCATAGCGGCTGCATGTCGCAAAAACTGTTGAGAGTGCGGCTTGACTGGCAATGCAATTCTTATAGAATAGTAACTACTCAGCGTAATGGCAAAAAGCACAAAAAAGCACGAACTGCAACAATTCTATCTCGAACTGTAACTGCTCAGAGTGCTTTAGGTTCGGTCATTCAGGTCTTTTCATAATAGCATCGCTATATGGAAAGGCCTGAAGGGCCGAAGATGAAGTACTCTGAGTAGTTACATAGAATATACTTCTGCTTTGCAAGTATGCCAATTGTGATTGAACCAGTCGATGATATGGATATGAGATCAAACTGACCAGGCGGCAGACCTGATAAGGAGGTATCGATGTATTTTGAAAAAGCGGGCGCAGATAATACGCGCCAAACTTTGGAGCTGGCCTTTGAGCGCGGCCATTCCCTGGGACTTGACGAAGTGGTGGTGGCCTCGACCAAAGGCAGCACGGCCTATGCGGCCCTCGAGATTTTCCAGGGATTCAAGATCGTGGTGGTGACCTACCATTGCGGGTTCCGGAAACCGTTTCAGATGGTGATGGCTGATGAGACCCGCGCAGACCTGGAGGCCAAGAGTGCCACCGTGGTATCGGCAACCCACGCTCTCTCGGGAGTGGAGCGGGCCGTGGCCCAAAAACATGGCGGCATCTATCCGGCGCTGCTGATTGCAGACACCCTGAGGCTCTTCGGCCAGGGGACCAAGGTGGCCGTGGAGATCTCCATCATGGCGGCCGACGCCGGCACCCTCACGGGTAGAGATATCATCGCCGTGGGCGGTACCGGTCGCGGGGCCGATTGCGCCCTGGTGCTCAAACCAGCCAACCAGTCCGACCTGTTTGAGATCGCAATCCGGGAGGTGATCTGCAAACCGCGCAATTTCACAACCAGTCATTGAGGCCAGCGGCACCACATTATTAGGCGCTTTGCGAAAAAGATCATACCATCGATGTGTGCCGGCGCCTTCCGAAGATCATAGTGCGAGGGAATTTTACATATTCTGCAATGCGCCTGATTCTTCGGCCTTGACGGCTTTGGCGTAATCGTTCCACAGGGAGAGGATGAGCTCCTTGACCGAGACGATTTTGTCGACGCGAAAGGCATTCTTGCCGGCAAAGGCGAAGCCGGTTTTCAGGCGACCCTTTTTTGCGCTGCCCAGTGCCATGGCAATGCAATAGGGACTCTTGGTGTGGTCACAGGTCTTGATGCAGTGGTAGGGACATTTAAACGGTTTCTTGCGGCCCTCGTTGACCCTGGTGATAAATTCGTTGTTAATGGCGCGCCCTGGCAAGCCCAGGGGACTGTTGATCACGACCAGGTCTTCCTCCCTGGCATCGACGAAGGCTTGCTTGAAGGCTATATTGGCATCACATTCGTGGGTGGCCACGAAGCGGGTGCCCATCTGAATACCGGACGCCCCGAGTTGCAGGTATTTATGAATATCTTCACCGGTATAGACACCACCGGCGGCAATCACCGGAATGGCGGCCTTGTGTCTGGATTCGAATATCTTGACGGCCTCGATTACCTCCTTAACCAGAATCTCCAGCTTGAAATCGGGATCTTCGAGTTGTTCGGCTTTGAAACCGAGGTGACCGCCCGCCTTGGGGCCTTCCACCACAAAACCATCGGGCAGGTAACCGAATTTGGACATCCATTTCATGCAGATGATTTTGGCAGCCCGACCCGAGGAGACAATGGGCACCAATTTGGTCTTCATGCCATCCTTGAGATACCCGGGAAGGTCAAGCGGCAAGCCGGCGCCGGAAAAGATGATATCGATTTTTTCGCGCAAAGCGGTGCTGACCAGGTGGCTGAAATCGGTGAGAGCCACCATAATGTTGACTCCCAGGACGCCCCGGGTCAACTCCTTGGCCTTGCGAATTTCGCGTTTTAATACGCGAAGATTGGCCTGAATGCTGTTGGTGGTGATATCGGGTTCATGAATGCCCGTCATGGCGCATGCGATGACGCCGATACCGCCTTCATTGGCCACTGCGGATGCCAGCCCGGAAAGTGAAATGCCGACCCCCATGCCGCCCTGGATGATGGGAATTTGGCTGACCAGATCCCCGAATTTCAGTGATGGAAACTCCATATATCGCCCCTTTGGTTAGTTGCGCTCAACACCTCGTTATACCCGGCTCGGGATTGTACATACGCCATTTTTCAAAGGGGTCCTGAAGCGATTGATCCGCAACCCATTTGCCAAACTCCGTCGACCATAGCTCTTGCCACAATCGACTTTGGCGCACACAAATTGAACCTTGATAAATTCAAGCCAGCACAATACTCTGAATATATACAAATGGCAAGACGGCATTGAAATTAAGCCTCAAATTTTATCTTGTCTACCGTCGTGATCTTCGCTACTATCCAAAACCTTTGCATGCTAAAATTTACTCGATTCTGTGGCAAACAATTTTTGGCTGGAAATAACCTCAATGATACCGCGCCACCCAATTGCATAT